>DASRRN010000490.1:0-7251 GCA_035695685.1 Acidobacteriaceae bacterium
ACGCACTTCAGTCTTGGGAGCAATCATGCGCGAAGCTACGATTTTGCTTGGCATCGGTATCGCAATCGGCATTTGTATCTCGTTGGCTTCAGCCTCTGTGCTGGAGAATATGTTGTACGGCACAACCCCCCATGAGCCGCGTGTATTCGCCTGGGTTGTTGTGGTGGTAGCTGCATCGGGTCTCATCGCGGCCTATCGTCCTGCGCTTAGAGCGGTTTCAATCAATCCGACCCAAGCGCTCAGAGAAGAATGAGGAGCCACGCGATCTATTTGAGCGATACCGCAGGTCTCGAACCTTAGGCGGATGATCGAGGATCACACTCGTTCTTTTGCCGGGGCCAATCTTAGGAGCGCGTATGAATTGGATCAGACAGTTCTTAACCCGAGGCCGGATGTATCGTGACCTGTCAGAGGAAATCGAGCACCATCTTTCCGAAAAGATAGAAGCGCTGATGGCCGGCGGGATGAGCCGTGAAGAGGCAGAGTATCGGGCCAAGCGAGAATTTGGCAACCTGACCAGGATCGAGGAACGCAGCCGGGAAGCCTGGATGTGGCCGATGGTGGAGTCCATCGTCGCGGATGCGCGGTTTGCCATTCGCCAGCTGCGCAAGGATTCTGGCTTTGCCCTGGTTACGATTCTGACGCTTGCATTGGGCATTGGCGCGACCACGGCCATCTTCAGCCTGGTGAACGCAGTGCTATTGCGGCCTTTGCCGTTTCCCGAACAGGATAGGCTGGTGTGGCTGAAACAGCAGGACCATTCGCTGCCGGGAGTCGTGCCGGAGTCGTTGAGCTATCCGGACTATTTCGACTGGCGGGCGCAAAACCGCACCTTCAGCGGAATGGCTTCGTACGCTGGAGGCGGGGTGACGCTCGACACGGGAGGCGAGTCGCAGCGTTTGGATGCGCAGACCGTTTCCTCTGGTTTCTTTCAAGTGCTGGGCGTAGCTCCCATGCTGGGAAGGGATTTCCGCCTGGAGGATGAAAAGGCGGGCAATCGCACGGTGATGTTGAGCTATTCGCTCTGGCAATCTGCTTTCGGTTCAGCGAAGGAGATCGCCGGCAAGACGATCAGGCTGGACGGCCTCAGCTACGTGGTCGCTGGGGTGATGCCGAAGGGCTTTCAATTTCCGCTGGAGAATCCGGCGCCGGCGTTGTGGCTCTCAATTGCAGACGATGCGGACGGTCCGAACCCAAAAACGGAACAACGAGGCTTCGATTACCTGAGCGTGTTGGGACGGCTGAAGCCCGAGGCAACGGTTGAACAAGCCAGGGCCGATCTTAACCTGATCGCCCAAAATCTCGCGCGTCAATACCCAGACAACAACAAGTGGTACACCTCCGCTTTGGTTGAGCCTGAACTGCAGCATATGGTTGGCGACACCCAGTCAGCGCTGCGCGTGTTGTTTGGTGCGGTCATGCTGGTGCTGTTGATTGCGTGCGCAAATGTTGCCGGCTTGTTGCTGGCTCGCGGCTCACGGCGAAAGGCAGAGTTCGCGTTGCGAGCGGCCATCGGCGCAAGCCGTGCAAAGATCCTGCGGCAATTGCTGGTGGAGTCGGTGGTTTTATCTTTATGTAGCGGACTCGCAGGTGCAGCTATGGCCTATGGCCTGCTCCATGGTATGGCAAGGCTGATGCCGCTCGACATTCCACGTATGGAAGATGCGACGATCGATGGAAGTGTGCTGATATTTGTGGTGATTGTTTCGGTGGGTACCGGGCTGCTGTTCGGAGTGCTTCCGGCGTGGCGGATGTCGCAGCTGGAACCTGTGCAGGCGTTGCGCGACGGAACGCGGAATGAAAGGCGTGGCCAGCATGGTTTGCACAATGGACTTGTGGTTGCGCAAACTGCGATCGGAATGGTGCTGCTCGTGAGTTCGGGTCTGCTGATGCGCAGTTTCGTTCGCATCCTGAATGTGGATCCCGGCTTCGACCCAAAGCATGTCTTGACGGCGAGGATGATGGTCAAGGTACCCTTTGACAAATCGAACCACGAGCGGCGCGTCCAGTTTTACAACGAGTTACTGACGCGACTTTCCGTATTACCGGGTGTACAAGCGGTTTCAGCGGGGTGGCCGCTGCCCATGGCCAACATCAATGCCAGTGTCTTGTTCAGCATAGCGGGAAGGCCCGTCGCCAAAGGAGATGAACCGAACGAAGCGATTGGTTTAGTCATGCCCGGCTTCTTTGAGACGATGCGTATTCCGCTTCTCTCCGGGCGCACCTTCAAAGAGCAGGACGGTACCAAGGGAGCGCCGGTGATAATCGTCAATCGCGCCTTTGCGGACAAGTATTTTCCCCATGAGAACCCAATCGGCAGGCACATTCAAGCGAAACTGGGTGATGATGTATTCGAGCGTCCGATGCGCGAAGTGGTCGGAGTGGTGGGGAACATCAAGGGGAGAGGACTGACCACCGAGGTTAGTCCTCAATATTACCTGCCTTATGCGCAGGCCGTGATTACAGAGCCGTTCCTCACCATTCGCACCAGCGGCGACCCAGCCAGGTTAGAGAGCGCCGTCCGGGCCACTGTCCACGAGATGGACAAGACCGTGCCCTTGTACCAGGTTGCGACACTGGAGGACTACCTCTCGAAGTCAGCCGCACAGCCGCGCTTTCAAACCCTGCTGTTGAGTTGCTTTGCGGGAATTGCACTTTTGCTTTCGGCGATCGGGTTGTACGGCCTGCTTTCGTATATGGTGGTGCAGCGCACGCCGGAGATCGGATTGCGCATGGCGCTAGGTGCGCAACGGGCCGACGTATTAAACATGATTGTTCGGCGTGGCCTGACGCTCGCGCTGATTGGGTTAGGCACAGGGCTGTTAATTTCGGCCATCACAACGCGCCTGCTGTCGGGAATGCTGTACGGGATCCAGCCGTACGATCCAATTACTTTCGCCACGGTGACAGGGATTCTGCTGCTGGTGAGCTTGGCGGCGACCAGCCTGCCCGCATACCGGGCCGCGCGGCTGGACCCGATGATGACCCTACGGGACCAATAGGCCATATACTAGTCAGGGTGCCGAAACTCCGACCAGATTCGCCTTAGATGATGCAACGGCGAACGTGGTGATGTATAACATTTCCCCAGGGTGTAAGGCTTTCAGCAGAGCGTGAAGCAGGTTGGCCGACTGGATTCCGGAAGGCAACGCCGTAGCTGTTCCTACGATCCAACCAGGCAAGGAAGTATGAGGACCTCATGGGGCCGTCTCTCGTCTTGTTTCTAGTCCTATCGGTGGTGCTGGGATTGGTCTCCACTCCAGCGCGGGGGTCGGAAACTGGCACCCAGGGCACAGCCCAGACTTCGCCGGTTGGCCGGTGGAAAACTGTGGACGATGCCACCGGCAAGGTCAAGTCGGTTGTAAGCATTTGGGAGGAAGCCGGCAAATTATACGGGCGAATCCAGAAGTTGGTGGACCCTGATCCCAAGGACCCGAATCCACGGTGTATCTCGTGCACGGGCGAGCAGAAGGGGCGGCCGGTCATCGGGATGAAAATTCTATGGGATTTGCAAAGGGACGGCGACGCTTGGTCGGGGGGCACCATACTCGACCCCGAGAGCGGCAAGACGTACAAATGTCTGCTTTCGGTCGAAGACGGTGGGACGAAGCTGAAAGTACGTGGGTTTGTCGGTTTGTCGTTGTTGGGCCGCACGCAGTATTGGCTCCGCGACGAATAATGCTCCCCCGCAGCAGTCGAAACACTCCCTAGTTTTTTCTCGGCCTTGTGTTCGTTTGTGGACAAGCGGTTGCAAATTCGAACGCTCACGAACCACGCTTTTCGTGCGATTTCTAACCTATTCGGTTGACTCTGTGCGGGTTACCTCGAATACACTCTGGCCTGCAAAATGCTACGAGATGTACACCGAATCTTGGTGAGGGAGCCCCCATGCGCTCGTTTGTTGTGGATTTGAAGTTCGTTTTACGGCAGTTGCGCAAGTCCCCAGGCTTCGCAGCCACGGCAGTTCTCATGCTCGCTCTGGGAGTTGGAGCGACCACGGCCATTTTCTCGATGGTGGAAGGCGTTCTGCTGCGACCCCTGCCATTTCCAAATTCTGACCGGTTGATGGTCCTGGCGGACCGCATTCAAGGGGCGGATGTAGGCAGAAACGGGGAGGCGGGCGTTACTGTTCCCGATATACGCGCCTATACGCGCGAGACCAGGTCCTTTGCCGCGCTGGGTGGGTACAAGTTTGCTGCCTTTGAGCTTTCCAGCACGGGTGAGCCCGCTTATGTGAATGCCTCGCGGCTGACGGCAGGTGTGTTTTCCGCTCTTGGGGTTGAGCCCCAGCTTGGCCGGGTATTCACCACCGAGGAAGACGAGCATAGCCAACAGGTTGCAGTTTTGAGTTACGCCACCTGGCAAGACCGCTTTCATGGAGACCAGCAAATTCTGGGCACCAAGATCCTGCTGGATCGCAAGCCGTATCTGGTGATCGGCGTGATGCCGCGGAATTTCGAATTTCCGCTGGTACCGGGGCAGCTGAACCGGGCCGAGTTGTGGGTTCCGATGAGCTTTACAGCGCAGGAACTCTCAACTCCTGCTGCCGCGAACTGGAGCTACCAAATGGTCGGCCGCCTGAGGCCTGGCATCTCGCCTGCGCAGGCGCAGAGCGATGCGGAACGAGTGGCCAAGGAGATCATGCGGCTATCCAGCGGAGATGGCCAGCCTTCATATCAGCTCCGTGGTGCGGCCCTTGCAAGAGGAGACGATAGAGTCGTCCCGTCCGTTATTGCGGACCCTGTTCATGGCGGTTGCGGTGGTGTTGCTCATCGCCTGCGTCAACCTGGCAGGGCTCATGCTGGTGCGCGCCACCCGAAGACAGAGAGAATTTGCCTTGCGCCTGGCTTTGGGCGCACGGGCAATCGCGCTGCTGCGTCAAACGATTCTTGAGAGTCTGGTTTTAAGTGTGAGCGGCGGCATGCTGGGGCTGGCGCTTGCCGGGGCGGCGCTGCGCGTGGGCAGAAATCTGCTGCCGGAGAGCCTTCCGCGAATTAATGAAATTGCGCTGAACTGGAACGTGGTCGGGTTTGCTCTGCTGCTTGGGGTTCTTACTGGATTGCTTTGTGGATCGGCTCCCGCCTTCGCTGCTTTGCGCACCAACGTGAACGGCACCCTGAAAGAAGGCGGCCGCGCCGGTACCGCGGGCGGCGGCCATGCGCGTTTGCGGTCTACGTTGGTGGTGGTAGAGATCGCGATCGCGTTAGTTCTGCTAACTGCCTCTGGGTTGCTGTTACGCAGCTTTGAAAAGATGCGCTCGGTCGATCTGGGATTCCGGCCCGAACATGTGACGACGGCCTCCTACTCGCTACCGCAAAAACAATACGCGACCCAGGCCGCCGTAAACAGCTTCAATAATGAATTGATACGCCGTTTACAGCAGCTTCCAGGAGTTGAGTCTGTGGGGCTTACCAGTTTCCTGCCTGCATCCGGAAACAACAACAACCAGGCCATCGTCGCGGAAGGCCATATCCCACAGAAGGGCGAGAATTTGAACCTTGCCACCTCTTCGCAATTGGTCGGCGACTACTTCCGCACCATGGGAACTCCGCTGTTGCGCGGGCGCGCGTTTACCGATGCGGATCGGGCCGGTGAGCAACTCGTGGTAATGGTGAATCGCAAGCTGGCTGAGCACTTTTGGCCCAACCAAAGCCCGATCGGCAAACGAATGCGCATTGGGACAACGGAAATGCAGACTCCGTGGCTGACCATCGTGGGTGAAGTGGCCGACGTTAAGCTGAGTTCTCCGGACGACCCGACGAAAAATCAGTTTTACTTTCCGGTGGACCAGGTGGAAGAGGCGATCGGTCCGCTGGGACAGCCTGGCGACCTGAATGGCAATGGCGGGTACATCGCACTGCGCTCGGCGTTGCCACCGGAGCAGATGAAAAACGCTCTCCGAGCGACGGTACGGTCTATCGATCCGCAATTGCCGCTAACGCAGGTGCAGACGATGGAGCAGGCCGTCGCCGAAACCGAAGCGCCTCGCCGGTTCAACACCGTGCTTATCACCAGTTTTGCGTTTGCGGCGATATTACTTGCCGCGCTTGGCATCTACAGCGTCATTGCATTTACGGTTGCGTCGCGGGTTCAGGAAATGGCCATCCGGATGGCGCTCGGATCACAACGTGCAGGAATCGTGCGTCTGATACTGGAAGCGGGAGCCAAGTTTGGCGCTATCGGCTGCGCTCTCGGGTTGGCAGGTGCTGTCGCAGCTTCTGGCTTGCTGCGCTCATTGCTGTTTGGAGTGAGCCCGTTTGACCCGCTCGTGCTCATTTTGGCCGCGATTGGTGTTTTGCTGTTGGCGGTGGCCGCATCTGCTTTACCGGCTCTGAACGCCGCGTCCATTGATCCGATGGAAGCACTGCGAGGAGAATAGCGGCGCCCGAGCGCGCGGCGGACGCGCTCGCCCTGCGAACACGCTCATTTGTCTTCGGACAAATTAGAAGATCGCTGCTACACCGACCTTCACCAACGTGATCAAAATCCACCAACCCCACACCGCCATCGCCGCCGCGCTCCTCTTGGTTCTTCCCACGATGGCACAGCCGATGGTGAGCAGAATCAGCACCCATATGGTCAAGACGTCCAAGGAGGTTGCGAGCGCCGTCAACCACTGGGGCGTGTCCAGGGGCAAGAAATAGCCAACGTTGGTGCCTACCGGATTCTTCAGATTGAACGAATCGGCGTCAAGGCCGGCAAAGAGCGTAATGATGCTCAGAAATCCCTGAATAATAAACGGCAGCGTCGCGTACATCCAAACAGCGAACATCTGGCTGAAGGTTGCATGGCCGCCGAACCCGAAGTTCAGCGTAGCCAGGAGCACGATCGCGGCGATGGCCGCAAAGAGCAGCGCTAGAATTGGTGTGCCCCAGAAAATGTACTTCACGAACGACGCCCCAATTGCCTTCTGTTTTGCCTGCTGATCCGGCGGAAGCTGTGCCAGCCTGTCCTGTTGTGCCTGCGGGCTGTGCAGCAAAATATTGGCGTACGTCTTCTCCCATCCGACCTTCTGTTGTATTGCCGCTCCGAAGCCCAGTGTGACCAGAACGCCGAGCAACCAGGGCAGCCACCAGCTTGTGCTTCTCAGGATGTCGTTAAAGGTTTTCGAAGGAGCAATGAAGGTATCGAGTACCCTTTCCACTTGACTGAGCGGCTTGATTCCCTCGGCGTTGGCGACGGTATCAGACATGAAACCTCCGTGAATGTGCCTCGCAAACTGCTTTCGCTTGGGATATTACTCTCTCCGAC
>DASRRN010000491.1:0-11460 GCA_035695685.1 Acidobacteriaceae bacterium
CAGGGCTAAAGCCCTTATTTGCAAGATAAAGCGTTCACGCGGGTTTGAAAACCCGCTTCCCCGGACTGAAGTCCGGGGCTGGCACGGATCATGCTGTAGCCTGTCACAAACTATGGTGCCTAGGGTCCGCTGCCTGCCGCCGCGGTATTGAAATATGTAGAAACTCCATGGCACGGCTTCAGCCGTGCCGTAAATTCCTCGGATATGCGCGGCTTTAGCCGCTGAGGTACGGCTTTTGCTGCCACTTCCAAGCGACTGATTGCGAGGAATGATAAAAAAAAGCGTACCTCAGGGGCTGAAGAGGGTGTGTGAGAACTTCAATTCCAAACTCAGTCCCGCCAGGGACGGCTGAACCTAGTCCTCTGTGTTCAGCCGTCCCTCACGGGACTGGTCGGATTGATTATATCTGCCCAGGACTGTCGTCCTGGGCTAAGTTCAGACGTCCCTTCGGGACTGGAGCAGAGTTCTCACATACGCTCTGAAGCCCTCATCAAACCCCGGCTTTTACGGCACAGCTGAAGCCGTGCCCTTCTTTTGAACTGATCACCGATCGCGTAGCTGTCGTTCGAAGTTTTGCAAAATCCAAGGTCCGTTTCTTTCCCAGCGGGAATCAAACTTGCTAGTCCGCAGGCTCAGCTCTGCTAAAGTCAGCAGATGTTTGAAACAATTTCTACCGCTCCAAGCGAAGTGAGACACGCGTATGGCGAAAAATGTAGCCGAAGTATTCATCGAGACCTTGGTAAAAGCGGGCGTAAAAAGAGTCTATGGGGTCTCCGGCGACTCCTTAAATGGCCTGACTGACACCATCCGCAAAAATAAGAAGATCGAATGGCTCCATGTGAGGCATGAGGAGGTGGCCGCTTTTGCGGCGGGCGCCGAGGCCCACCTTACCGGTGAAATCACTGTGTGCGCGGGCAGTTGCGGGCCCGGCAACCTTCACCTCATCAACGGCCTGTTCGATTGCCACCGGAGCCGGGTGCCGGTGCTCGCCATTGCTGCGCAGATTCCCAGCCACGAGTTGGGAAGTGGCTACTTTCAGGAAACTCATCCTGAACACCTGTTTAAGGATTGCAGTCACTACTGCGAACTGGTTTCACAGCCGGACCAGATGCCACGGGTTCTGGGCATCGCGATGCGCACAGCGCTCACCAAGCGCGGCGTTGCGGTTATCGTCATTCCTGGGGATGTGGCCCTGCGTGATTGTCCTGCGAACGCGCTGTCACTGGGCATGGGAGATTCTGCCTCAGTCATTTTTCCGTCGGACAATGAACTCCGCAAGGCCGCTGAAATTCTTAACAACGCGCAAAAAGTCACCATTCTTGGCGGTGCGGGTTGTGCTGGCGCCCACGCGGAACTTATGGCAGCAGCCGAGCGGTTGAAGGCGCCGATTGTTCATGCGATGCGGGGCAAGGAATTCATCGAGTACGACAACCCTCACGACGTAGGGATGACCGGACTGCTCGGTTTCTCGTCTGGCTATCACGCCATGATGAACTGTGATGCTCTACTCATGCTGGGCACAGATTTTCCTTATCAACAGTTCTACCCGGAGACCGCAAAGATCATTCAGGTAGACCGGCTCGGCGAACAGATTGGACGCCGCACCCCGGTCGATCTAGGCCTCATTGGCAATGTGAAGGACACGCTCGAAGTGCTGACTCCGCTGCTCGAGAGCAAGACCGATCGATCGTATCTCGACAGATGTCTGGGCCACTATAAGAATGCCCGTAAGAGCCTGGATGATCTCGCGACAGGCGAACCGGGCCGCACGCCGATTCATCCCCAATATGTAGCCAAGATTCTCGATGAGCTGGCGGCAGAAGATGCAGTTTTTTCCTGCGACGTAGGCACACCAACGGTTTGGGCCGCGCGCTATCTCCACATGAACGGCAAGCGCAGGCTTCTCGGCTCCTTCACCCATGGCTCCATGGCAAACGCTCTTCCCCAGGCGATTGGTGTGCAAGCCAGCCATCCGGGGAGACAGGTCATCACGCTTTCAGGAGATGGGGGGCTGGCGATGCTGCTGGGCGATCTGCTGACGCTCCGCCAACTCAAGTTGCCGGTGAAGGTGGTGGTCTTCAACAACAGCTCTCTCGGGTTCGTGGAACTGGAAATGAAGGCAGCCGGATTGGTCGACTACGGAACGAATCTGGTGAATCCCAATTTCGCGAAATTAGCTGAGTCGGCGGATATCTTTGGCGCTCGGGTGGAGAAGCCGGAAGAGCTGCGCCCGGCGTTGAGCAACGCACTCGCTCACGATGGGCCCGCGTTGGTGGAGGTGCTGGTAAACCGGCAAGAGCTGTCGATGCCGCCAACGATCAGCCTCGAC
The DNA here is from genome assembly GCA_035695685.1 of Acidobacteriaceae bacterium. GTDB lineage: Bacteria > Acidobacteriota > Terriglobia > Terriglobales > Acidobacteriaceae > PALSA-350. Next base: position 2,330 of record DASRRN010000491.1, read on the forward strand.
CAGGCTCTCGGCTTCAGTCTTTATATGGTTCGCGCCGTACTGAGCGGGCGCGGCGACGAAGTGATCGACTTGGCAAAAACGAATCTCCTGCGATGAAAGGAAACGGGATTAGGAGGGATGAAACATGACCACACAAGTGCAAGAAACAGCTAATCAACAGGCTCTTCAGGTTTCTATCTCGGGATTCGATTTGATCAATTCACCTCGGCTTAACAAGGGGACAGCGTTCTCGGAGGATGAACGCGATGTTTTTGACCTGCACGGATTGCTGCCACCCCATGTGGGAACGCTTGACGAACAGCTCGCGCGCCGCATGCACGCCCTGGAGCGGCAGCCGACTCCTTTTAGCAAGTACGCTTTTCTCCGCGATCTGCAGGATACGAATGAAACTCTGTTCTATGCCCTGGTGGTTCGCAATGTGGAACAGATGCTGCCTCTCGTGTACACGCCTACCGTGGGCGAGGGCTGCCAACGATTCAGTGAAATATGGAGAAAGCCGCGAGGACTGTTTCTCAGTTATCCAAATAAAAGCCGGATCGCCCAGATCCTCAATCACTCCCGCTACGACAATGTGAAATGCATCGTAGTCAGCGATGGAGAACGAATCCTTGGCCTCGGCGACCAGGGCGCAGGAGGGATGGGTATTCCGATCGGGAAGATGGCCCTTTACACCGCGCTTGGTGGGATCCATCCGGAAAACTGTCTTCCTATTCTGCTCGATGTGGGCACGAACAACGAGGAGCGGCTCGAAGACCCGATATATATCGGATGGCGGAACAAGCGTGTACGGGGACAGGAATACGATGACTTTGTGGAGACCTTCGTCTCTGCTGTAAAAACGCGCTGGCCGCACGTTCTGCTGCAATGGGAAGATTTTGCGGGGTCAAATGCAGCCCGATTTTTGGCTCGCTACCGGAACCAGCTGTGCACGTTTAACGACGATATCCAAGGTACTGCGGCGATTACCACCGCAACCCTCATCTCTGCGATCAACGTAACCGGCGTTCCACTGGAGCAACAGAAGATCGTTGTTTTCGGCTTCGGCAGTGCGGGTTTAGGAATTACCAATCTGTTGGCCCAGTTCATTGAAGACCGCGTTCTCTCGAAGGAAGAAGCCCGAGGTCGCTTCTATGGCATTGATCTTTACGGTCTGATTACCGAAAGCCGCCAGAATGTGCAGCCTGAGCAGTTACCCTATGCGCGCAAAGAGCAGGAAGTAAAGAGTTGGCGACAACCGAGTGGAGAGATCACGCTTCTGGATGTGGTTCGCAACGTGAAGCCGACAGTCCTTATCGGAGTGTCAGGTCAGCCGGGTGCTTTTACGGAACAAGTAGTCCGTGAAATGGCGAAGTACACCAGCCGCCCGGTCATTTTCCCACTTTCAAATCCTACCTCACGTAGCGAAGCGACGCCCCAGGACTTGATCAACTGGACGGAGGGACGAGCGCTGATCGGTACGGGGAGTCCGTTTCCGCCCGCGGATTTTGGCGGGAAAAAGATTCACATCGCTCAGACCAACAACTCGTACATATTTCCCGGGCTGGCGCTTGGCATCGTTGCCTCCAAGGCTCGATTCGTCACCGATTCGATGGTGAAGTCCGCAGCGGAGGAACTGATACGTCACTTGCCCACGCAGAAGGACAAGCAGGCGTCCCTGCTTCCGCCGATTTCACAGGCGCGGCCGCTCGGCCGCATGATCGCTGAGGCGGTGGGAAAACAGGCGATGCAGGATGGCCAGGCACAGGTGGCTGGTGAGGCTGCGCTGATTCGTGAGCTAGACGCCAATATCTGGGAGCCACAATACGAATCCTACGAACGCAAAAAATAGGTGCAAGCCGAGGACATCACCTTAGAAGTGGATGACGAATCCTCCGGCCGGAATTATATCGTGCTGACCCTGCTGGCGAAGGGATGCGCCGTAATTTGCAGCGTTGACGGCGTAGTAGTCACGCAGCTCTGCCCGCAGAGAGATAGGGAGAAGAATGTGAATCGGCGTCCTGATGTCGACGCCACCGCCGAACTGCGCTGTTCCGGTATTCTGACTGACTGCCGGATTAGGCGCGCCGTTGTTAAGGTTGGCACTTGTCTGCAGCCAGCCGTAACCGAAACCTCCGGAAAGCCAGGGCGAAAAACGCCGGTTAGCGAAGGCCTGTAATCGTATTGAGGGAACAATGTACAACGTGGCCAGGCTGGTTGCCGTGCCAGGCTGAGCGGAGCTTCCATGGTGGCTCGGCGCAGCGGCGAACGGGGTTTCGACAAACAACGCGGTCCGCTCCCCCTTCAGTTTGCGGGCGTAGTCAAACGAAAAGGCCACACTGCCTCCGACACTGAGCGGCGCGCCCGTGGTGGTCGTAAAACCCGGAATCTGCTCCGACCCGAGCAGGAAGCCGGCCTCATTTTTCGTTTCTTGCCCAGGGGCCGAGAAGGCGATGAGCGGCACCAGGAACAGAGTATAGAGTATCGTCTTCACGAATATCCTTCCATGGAGCTGTCCGAAACCGAGCACCGGGAGCAATCGTCCGAAGGGTGTTGCAGCATCAGGTCGATGGAGATCGAATTCCAACGAATGCCGGCGAGTAGGGCGGTGTACAGGGCGGTGTAGATCAGCTGCAGCGCCGTAGTCTCCCAGTCCTGCCGAAGAGACGATCCGAACGTGAGCACGAAGAGGAGCCCGCAGCCGCTTATCAGGGCCCAGCGTGTCTTTAACCCCACCAGCAGGAGCGCTCCCAGGATGGCCTCGATGAACGGCAGGGCGACCCCGAAATCGTAGACTGACCATCTCGGCAGTGGTGTGCTGGCGAACATAGGGATCAATGTTCGAGCGAACGTGCCCGCTCCCCCGAGTAGCCTGGCCACGCCATGCATAAGTATGTTTAGGCCGAGCGTGGCGCGCAGGAGGCCGTAGGCAAGTTGTATATCGCGGTTTTTCGGGCTTCCGGAGTTCTGTCGCATGAATGGCTTCTCGATTCAGAAGGAATGGCCTTGGGTTTCGCTGGGCTGCGCACTTTTCGGGCTGACGGGCTACGGCATGCAGAACCAGCCGAGCTCTGCGGCATGCGCGAAGTACTCCCGGATCCTGGCGGCTTGCAGATCCGGAGCGAGCTTGTTGCCCTTGAACGCACGCTCGATTGCAGTGGCGATCGAATCACCGTCCCGAAGGCCGGCAAGCAGGATAAATTCCTCGCGCTCGATACGGCGGTAATAGACGCAGTCTTCGAAGCGATGCACAGCCAGGTAGACGCTGGATGTGCTCACTTCGGGCAGAGTCACGTCTGAGGCCTGTCGGCGTTCAGACACCGCGTTGCTGACGATGTCGATTTCGGGAGTTACTTTTCGGACAGCGAGGACTACTTTGTCTACGGGATACTGCAAATCCAGTAATTGCAGGTGCGGCTGCAGGCGCAGGGTGGAGTCTCGCCCCAAACTTGCAAAATCCTCCCAGCCCACAGGCATCCGACTTGCTCCGTCGAAGGCCTCAATGTATGCCCATTCCAATCGAGCAACGTCAACTGCCAGGGCGTGTTGAGGGCCGGCAAGTTCGGGGTAGGACCCGAGCCAGGCCGGCAACCTGGCTCCAAGGTTTCGCAGCGAAAAGGAAGTAGATGGGTGATCACGCAGATAAGCCAGCACTAGCGAATCGAATCTCTCCTGGCCGAGAACCGCATTGAGGGCGGGGAAATCTTCCGACACGGCGGCGATCACGCGAAACCAGTACTGCCGGTTGTAGATCTCGAGCCGCTCAAATGAGGTAAGAAGAGAATTAGGTTTTATATAAGTGGCCGCGATCTCGTCAGAGGGCAATCCCTGCTCAGTCATGGCTTGCATCGCGAAGTCGGGCGTCAAGGGACGCATCACGTCTTCGGACATACGCCGCTGGAGTTCCAAAAGGTTCATACGGGCACCTGGTCGGAATGTTCAAGAGTCAAATGGGCGTGAACCTGAGGTTCAAGTTGCGCCGGGGTCGTAAGATAACGGTTTGCTTTGAGTGCTTCCGCATGAACCTCGGCGAAGCTAGGGATGTTGTCATCCCACTCCAGGAGTGTGGCCGTGGGGCCCGTGCGCTCGATCGCACGAGCGTACAGTTTCCAGACTGGATCAAGCACTGGATGGTCGTGGGTGTCGAGCGTGTATTTCTCGAACTTGGAGTGGCCGGCGATATGTATCTGGGCCACGCGATCCGCATCGACGCTGTTCACATAGTGCAAGGGATCGAAGCCATGATTCTGCGAGGACACATAGATATTGTTCACATCGAGCAGGATGCCGCAGTCGGCAGTGTGGACGACCTCGTTCAGGAACTCCCACTCGGTCATCTGGGACTCGTGGAACTCCGCATAGCTGCTCACGTTCTCGACCGCGATTGGGATCTCGAGAAAGTCCTGTACCTGGCGAATACGTTGCGCGGTGGTGTGTACAGCCTCAAACGTATACGGCAGCGGGAGCAGATCGTGCGTGTACCGTCCGTCCACGCTACCCCAACACAAGTGGTCCGAAAGCCAGGGAGTGCTGGTACGCCTGGTAAGTTCCCTAAGACGCCTGAGGTGCTCGCGATCAAGCGCTTGCGCTGATCCAAAGTACATGGAGACGCCGTGTTGCACGACCCTATATTGCTCAAGAATCCGGTCGAGCATATTTAATGGACGACCGCCATCGACCATGTAGTTTTCCGAAATGATCTCAAACCAATCGACGAGCGGCTTCTCGGACAGGATGTGATCGTAATGAGGGACCCGCAGTCCAATGCCGACGCCGTAATCGGTAAAGGCATTAAATCGGTTGGCTGGCATCATGAGCTCCTGTTTTTAACGGAAGACGGAAAGTTGGAGGCTTGAGCGACCGCAAGCCTCCAACAAACACAGGAACTAGCTAGCCTTCGGAGGTGTCGAGCCATCAGTGGCGCAGCCGCCCTTGCCTTTGCAGTCGTTCTTGCCTGCGTCTTTGCCGCCGCCCTGACCCTTGCAATCGTTCTTGCCTTTGCAGGAGTGCTTGGCTGTGTCGGGCGCTGGCTGGTTCTGGGCGATCAGCAGCACGCCGGGGTTTGACGATGCGCTGAGGGCTGAGGTGTTGCCCTGCTGGGAAGGTTGTGCGTTCAAGCGAGCAGCGGTGCCGCCGAGCAGACCTGCGAACGCAGCGGCGAGGGCGAGGGTATTTACGGAATGGTTCTTCATGGATGAATACCTTTCTTGGTTGGGCCCGCGCACCATGTGCGCTGGACAGTTTTTGTCTCGGAATTTACTTTGCAGGAGCGAAGATGTTTGTCACGACCCTTCTCTTCTACCGAGTGTTAGAAACGAATAGGGAGTGCAAAGTTACAAGCATTGTTTTTTCTCTTCAAGGCGTACGCCCAATGCCTGGCTGTCGCGGTGTAGTGATCCCGAGCCGTACGCGCGAAAGCGGTGCTGCGGCGTCGAAGATAATGTGGCTATCTTCTTCATGAACACCTAGCTGTTTCCAGAGGAGAGGAAGATCTACGCGAACCGCGGTTTGGCCCCACTTGCTATAAAGATCCTGAAGCACTCGGGTACCCGTCGCTTTATCGCCAACAGCTAGGACGCGAGCGAGGGGCCAATCTTTGTCGATGGTCCCACCCGCTGCGACAATCGCGCGGAGTGCATCCTGCAGCCCATAGGTGTTGTTCGTCTGCCGCCGTATCTCAACGTCGGCAACCAGGCAGAACAAAGCTCCGCCCCAGTACGTGCGACCCCAGGTATGTGTGTGATCCAGGCCCCGGTCGAAAGCTTCCGGTTCGCCGTGCCACATTCCGCCCAACATTTCCGCCCACACCTGTTCCGCCCCCAGTTGACCTGCCTGTAAGCGTGCGATCGGTTCGACATACGTGGCGACACCTTCTTCCAGCCAATGCTGTGAATCTGGCAGCGATGCCAGCGCCATGTGAACCAGCTCATGGGTCACGATCCAGTCTGTATCGAAATCCTGCTGGGTGGTGTGCTGCCCGATCACGAGCCGAGTTTCGGCTGGAAAGCCATGTCGATTTCCCCAGGTGGTTCCTCGCGAAACTCCATGTTCACCGGCTGCCACGACGATCACGATGCGAGCCGATGAAACAGGAAACCTTCCATAGTAAGCCGCCACCGCTTGGGCCGAGTTGCTTATCTTAGCGATGATGTAGCTCCTAGGAAGATCAGGTTCTATGCCCGTGAAATCGATTTGCAAGTCGGCTACACCCAATTGAATTGAAGGAGCGGAAGCGGTGGTCAGTCTCGAATGCGCCGGGATGATCAGCAAGAGCAGGAAGCAGCTCGACATTGTTCGCGCGGTTATCAAGTAGTGTGAAGTCGACGTCAGCCGGCGGCCAAAACAGAGATACCCTCGCCGAAATTGCCCCATGATCTCCCGTCTTACTTCGCGTGACTGTATGACGGACCACAAGACCGCAAGTTACAAACTTTCTTGTGAAGATTTTCGATACGTCGGCAAACAGTTGAAGGTGTTGAAGCACATCTTCTCTGTAACTATTCAGGGGCTGTCGCGCTCTAACCAGAGCGATGGATCCCGCAAACAACGAATGCAACTACTGATGAGCTTTGATGATTCCTGTTGACGCGAAGAAAGAGACACAATGAAACACTTGCTCCGTTACTACTCCCTTACCGCAGAGAAGATCTCTTATCTGCGGTCGCCGTTTTTGCTCGCTGTGCGCCTTTATTGGGGCTGGCAATTCGCTCAGACAGGTTGGGGTAAGATGCACCACATCGGAAAGATCACGGGCTTCTTCATGAGCCTGAACATTCCATTTCCCGCCTTCAACGCCTACTTCGTATCAGGCTTGGAATTCTTCGGCGGCCTGCTCCTCATCGTTGGCTTTGCATCCCGCTTTACCGGCTTGCTGCTGGCATTCAACATGCTCGTGGCCTACTGGACAGCGGATCATGAGGCGCTGGTCTCGATCTTCTCCGATCCGGGAAAGTTTTATGTAGCCGATCCCTACACCTTTCTGTTTGCGTCGCTCATGGTACTTATCTTAGGCGCAGGTTTGTTTTCGGTGGACGCGCTGGTTGCGAAGCGCCTCGAAGTGCAAGTCTAGGATCTATGACGGGGACGTGCGAACCCAGGGACGAGGCGCAGATGATCGCCTCCATTCTCGCCGGAGAAACGCAGCTTTATCACGAACTTATTCGCCCTTACGAGCGCAGCGTTTACATGATGGCGTTGTCCTACATGAAGAACGAGGCCGACGCGGAGGACGTCGCACAGGAGGCATTCCTGAAGGCTTTTCACCATCTCGCGAGTTTTCGCGCGGAGGCAAGGTTCAGTACCTGGCTGGTGGGTATTGCCCTGAATGAAGCGCGGAGCCGCCTCCGGCACGAGCGGTACATGCGAATGGAATCGATCGACGAAACGAGGGAGGATGGCGCTCATATTGCCCCCGGGATTCTGCGAAACTGGCGGGAAGTTCCTTCCGAAGCTTTGGAACGTAAGGAGGTTCGAGAGATGCTGCAGAAGGCGATTACAAGCCTCCCCGACATCTATCGTGAGGTGCTTTTACTGCGCGATGTGGAGGAGTTGAATAACGTTGAAACTGCGGCGGCTCTTTGCATCACTGTCGGAAACGTGAAGGTACGGCTGCACCGCGCGCGCATGATGATGCAAAAGCAGTTGGCACCCTTGCTGAGAAATATCAACCCAAAGAGGAGATGGGTCCCATGGTTTTAGACTGCAAGCATGTTTGGGACTGCATCTCCGGGTATTTAGACGACGCGTTGCCTCCGGAGATGCGAGATGTGGTTCAAAAGCACCTGGACCACTGCGAAATCTGTTCGGCGGTCCTGGATTCAACGCGCAATATCCTGATCCTGACCGCCGACGACGTGATCTTCGAACTGCCCGTCGGCTTCAGTGAGCGTCTGCATGCGCGGCTCGACCAGGAAATGACCGGCTAGAGTGAGTGGTGCAAGGTGAGATGCAGGTACTCTTCCACGCCAATAAGCACGAGAGTGGCCAGAGATAGTACCAGTTGGCCGAGTTCTGTCCGCTTTTGGCGGACACTCAATGGCTTTTGCCGCCACTGCGAAGCAGGGCGGTTGCGAAGATGGCGAACATGCATAAGGATAGCGAGGTTCAGCAGCGAACCGAGGAGGGCGATCACGATCATTGGAACCCGAATCGCGTCGGTATGAAATCGGACCATCGCTGCTCCTGCACCCGTGCTCAGGGCAAGTGAGCCTATTCCGATTGCTAGGCGGAGACCGTTGATGGCCACGATGGCTCCGCAAATGCTCTGAAGCAGGGCAAAGAGGAAACTGGACCAGGCGATCACGCCTCGGTTGCGCACGAGCTCTTCAGGCACGACTGGGGCGACGGCCTCGGGAGATTTGATCGATTCAAAAGGGCTGGACGACATAGGGTGCTCCGTTCGGGTAAATCTTCCGTACCCGACCAAGTTTATACGATTGCCTCTTAAGAGGGGGCGAAGCAGATCTTTGTAAGGGGATGGGCATCGTATTCCGCTCCTGTTGGTATAGACGTCATCCCACTTCTTCATAGGCACGGCGCAGCATCTGCCGCATTGCGGAAACCATATAGGCATTGTCGATGCGAAGATTATTGTCGCTAACGATTCCGGGATAGTGATCAGGTATGAGCGACGCTGTGCTGCGCACCTCTCGCAAGGCTTTCATGAGGAGATACATGTCCTGATAGCCGTCGTCCTGGAAAGTTTCGTGGAATCGCGGCAGAGGCGAGCTCACATTACGAAAGTGAATAGTAAAGAGCTTATCCCGCCCACCGAACTCCCGGATCATTGAGGCGGCGTCCTTACCCATGGTGTCGCCCCCTTCCAGCCAGGTACCAAGGCACAGGCAAAGTCCCCAGTTCTTACTGCCCTTTGCGACTACGTCTTCGGCATGTCTGTAACCGGCATAGTTGATGAAGACCTTGGCGACTCCGTTCATCGGGGTAATCGGAGGATCATCCGGGTGGTGGGCCAACTTGATACCCGCCTTCTCCGCTACCGGCAGAGCAGCGTCGAGAAAATATCCGTAGTTCGCCCAGATCTCCTGGGCAGAGTAGTCCCGGTCGAACATTCGCTTTTCGACCTTCTCCCGGAAGTCGGTCACGCTGAATTCGCGTGCTACGTAGCCGCGAGCGGTCGTGATCATGTTTGTGGTGTA
>DASRRN010000492.1:0-7097 GCA_035695685.1 Acidobacteriaceae bacterium
TAAAGTGCTCGGCTATCTGGGCGAGTCCGGCAAGCAGCTCAAGCAATTCGGGTGGATCCACGAAATCGCATGTCCGTCAGAAAATGAGCTCTACGTCGCCGAGCTGTTGAATTGGCGGGTGCAGAAACTGGAGCTGAAACCTGCGAAGTGAAATCCCAAGTCCTGCTCCGCGTGTGGCGGGTTGGCCCATTCAAGGCTTCGTTTGGCTCGAGTGGGGCTGCTTTCGGCCCTCCACGACTTCACTGGTCTCAACGGCGCGCTGGGAAGCCATGCTGCGGTATGCCGCCTCGACCACAGCGAAGGTCTTCTCCAGATAATCGCGGGCGCCGGTTTCAAATGGCCGGCCGCTTTCCAGGCAATCGATGAAGTGGGCCTGGGTGGCGAAGACGCTATCTCCGCGATATCCCGAGCCAGGATCTGTCCAGATTTTCCGCTCGCCCGACCAGAGCTCACCCAGTCTGCTCAGGCGGATCGATCCTGATTCTCCCTCGAAGGTAGCCTCGTCGAGGCCGCTGTCCTCATGATTCAGGAAGCTATTGCCGTCCACCCAACCCACCGTGCCGTTGCCGTGACGCAGCGTCAGGATCGCGTGATCCTCGCCCAGAATGTTGGGGTTTCTCCGCGCGCCCTCGGCGTAGACCGAAGCAATGTCTCCGAAGAGGAAGCGTGCGGTGTCAATGTGGTGCACCAGCACCTCGTCGATGAGGAAGCGGCGCAGCTGACGAAAATAGGCTTGCCTGGGATACGGCTGATCGCCCAGGCCTCCGCTGACCCGGCATCGGAACCCATAGGCCAGGGGAGTTCCGATATCGCCCCGGCCAATGATTTCGGCGACGGCCCGATACCAGGCCTGCCACCGCCAATTGTCGTGCATCATGACCCGTACACGATGGCTTTCGGCAACGGTCACCATGCGGCAAGCGGTTTCCCAATCGGGCGCCATGGGCTTCTGGCATATCATCGCCAGCCCTCTCTCCGCGGCCAGGGAGATGAGCTCCAGGTGCGTGGTCGAGCGAGTGACGATATCGATAAAGTCCAGATCCTCGACCTTCAACATCTCTTCGGCTGAAGTGTACGCGCGCCCTGCGACAGCCCGGGCTCGCTCGATAGAAACATCACTAGCCGCCAGAATTTCGACATTCGGTATGCGGCGCCAGGCCTCTACGTGATTCCGGGAGAAGAACCCACATCCGATCATGCCACCCTTGAACACTTTCAAGGTTCGCCCGCGTCACCAGCCAGCAGGTGCGCCGGATTGGTGCACATCATCTGGTGGATATGGTCCGCGGAAAAACCCGAGCTGCGCAAGCGCTCCGCGTACAGCCGCAGGCCTGTCGTAGGCGGAGGCGTTTGTGGCTGGCCGAGATCCGTGGAGAGCACGGTCGTCCTCACGCCGGTTTCGATAATCGCTTGCTCAATCGTCTGGAAGGGAACCGATCCGCAAAGATGGGTGGTGGAAACAAAGCACCGTTCGAACCAGACGTTGCCCAACTGCGCCAGTTCCTTCTGCTGCTCGAACGGGTAGAACGTCGGCGCCCATTCCGGATGAGTCACCAGCACTTTCTTAACCCCGCATCGCCGCGCCTGGTGGATCAACGCCACCCCTTCCCGTGGGCTCAAGTGACCGGTGCTGAGAATGCAATCCGTCTGCGCGACTGCTTCCAGAATGGCGTGCGCCTCCGGAACCAGGCTGCCGTTCCCATTGAGAATGGAGATCCCACCAACCTCCCCGTGATACAAGCGATGGTTAAGAGCGGACCGGGTCGGCATCCAGATTTCTTTCGCGCCCATGGCCAGTGCGAGCTTCACTGCGGACACGTTGAGGCCGCCAACCGTCTGGTTCAGAACCAGTCCCCCGAAAACTTTGATGCCCGTGACTACTCTTGACACCAGCCACGCACGCTCCACTGTGGAGTTCTGATGCGATTTGATCATGATGGCGCTCATGCCCGCAGCCGCAGCTTCGCGGGCGAGTTCCAGATCGTTGTAGCGCCGATGGTCCACATCCGGCGCGCTATGAACGTGAAGATCGATCGCACCTTCCAGGAAGTCAGGCATGCTGTTCATCGCAGGTTCTCAGCTCTCAAAGAGAAAGGTCTCTTCCACTTGTCCATTGCGCACGCCGAACATACGGCGATGCAGGTTGACGGTGGCATCGCTGTAGTGGGCCCACAGCTCGAGCTGGTCACCGACCTGCGCGGAAAGACCGGGGTCCAGGATGTCGACAATGGCGTGCTCGGCGTTCAGCTTGCGCACACGCCCGCCATTGGTGTTCTTCAAGACGGGGAGTCCTCGCTCGCCACTGATTTCTTTCAGACCGATGTTGAGAATCAGGCGTTCGTTGGCGCTCCTGCTGATCACCGTTCCCAGCACACTGAGCGCCAGGTCGAACTGGGGGCATATCGTCTGGTAATCGGTATCCATCAGCAAGTAGGATCCTCCCTGAATCTCGGTGACGCCGGGAATTCTGCCCGAGATCGTGTGAGTGCCTGTTCCACCCGCACTTACAACTTCTACCGGCAGCCCCTGCGAGCGGATGAGGTTGGCAGTACCCACCAGTTTGCCCATCGCCTGCTGCACAGCCTCGACCTTGGCCGGTCCCGGAGGTAAGCGGACACAATGCCCTTCATAGCCGATCAGGCCGCGAAAGCGTAGACCTTGCGCGACAGCGAACTGGGCCAGCGCGAGAGCCGGTGGGCCGGGAGGAACTCCACAACGGCCCATGCCAGTGTCTACATCGACCACGACACCGAGCTGCACCTTTGCCTGAACGGATGCCGCGGAGAGAGCAGTGACCGTGCGCTCATGGTCGACCCCAACCATAATGTCTGTGACCCGGGCGAGCTGGACAAAGCGTTCGATCTGGGGTGCGCCTGCGATCTCATTGGCTATCAGGATACCCTGCACTCCGCTCCTGGCCAGGGCTTCCGCTTCTCCCAGTGTGGCACAGGTGATGCCGATTGCGCCCTGGGCCAGCTGCCGCCGGGCAAGGGCCACACATTTGTGGTTCTTATAGTGTGGGCGCAAGCGGGTTGGCCCTTCAGCGAAGAATGCGGCCATCCTGCTGAGATTGGCTTCCATGGCATCCATGTCGACTAGCAGCGCCGGGGTAGGTATTTGAGATTTCAGCAAGTGGTTGTTCGCCTTCTGTGCTAGGTTGCGTGACCTGCAGTATCCACCAGGTAGAGCACCGCATCGCCACGGAACGGGGTGGTGAAGCGCTGCGCGGAGGATCCCGAGCGAATCGGGGATCTGACCGTGGTTGCGCCGGTCGAGGGGTTGAGCCACTCCACCGTCAACTTCCTTGATTTTGGCATAGCCGACAGGTCGACAGTAAACGATCCGCCAGAAGGAGCGTAGACCAGGTACTCCGCGCCGGCGGATGGAGTCTGAGCCAGACAATAGTTGGTCGAACTAAGAGCGGGCTTCGGCGTCACTTTGGCCAGGTTCAACTTGCGGGAATACTTGAGAGTGTACCCGAGGTTATCTCGCAGGTTGTCCCAGCGCCGGTCGGGAGCGGCGCAGACTCCGTTGACCGGCGAGACACACATGTTCCGATGTTCGCGCGGATAGTACAGCAGGTACGGGTCCATGAACAGCACCTGGCTGCCGTTGGCAACGTTCTTCCAGATGTAGTTGCGATTCTGTTGCGGCGTGTCTTTCCATGCTGCCGCGTAGTAGGAATGGTCGCTGTCGTTGATGTTTACTTTGCAGGCCGGCATTCCGTTTCCGCAGGAGCTGATGGGCGAAATCGTGCTGTTCGGCGCTACCCAATCCGCGTTGGAGTTGTAGAGGATCGTATCCGTGGCCGCAGCAGTCGGCAGAAGCGCGGCCCACCCGATCGGGTGCTGGTGTTGCTTCTGCGACTCGTACTTTCGGATGGCTGCGATTTGGTGGTTGTTCCACCACTGGGTATCGTTGGGAGCCTCCTCGGATACGGCCCAAAGCACATTCGGTAGATCGTTCAAAGTGTCGATGACTTTTTCCACGTAGGCATCCTGGAACCGGGTAATGGCATTGGGGGCCGTCATTGTCATGGAAGCCATTCCTTTGGGACCGCTCACGTAACCGTCGTCGATACCATTGATGTTGTTGGCTCCGGTGAAAGGATAGCCATCGCTGGAGCAGCGGAAAATATTGAGGAACTCACCGGTAAATAAGTAGATGCCGGCGTAGATCCCGGCATTGTTCAAAGCCTGTGTCCTCAAGCGCAGGCGATCGAAATAAGCCTGGTCGAACTGGGTCAGATCAAATTTCAGTCCGCCGTCCGTTGCTTTGCCCGGACCGGTCCTTCGCCATGGTTGTGGACTCACCGTAAAATCCGGCGGAGCCGACGCAGTGGAGGGAAGAGAGCAAAACCTGGGCATTTCCACCCGCCACAACAAAGTGAAATTCTGTCCGTGCGCGGTCAGGAACCTGACAAAGGCGTCGAAATCCAAAGCCCTCGGAGACCCATCGCTGCCCCAGTCCTGAAGCGTGTTCCACGTCTGCGATCCGGCCAGCATAAGAGCGCGGCCGTTCGCGTCTTTGAAGTAGTGGGGGTTGGTGGAGACCACGAGCGGGGCGGCAATCGTCTGCGGATGAGCGAGTGGGTCAATAAACAAGACAAGGAATACGAGAAGGCTAAGGAGAACAACAGGAAACGGGGCGAGCCTGAACTGGCCAAGCAACATAAGTTTCCTTCAACCTTATCCGCGGCCGATGAACGGCATATTCGTCGCCATCACTGTAATGAATTGGACATTCGCGTCCAACGGCAGGCTGGCCATGAAAAGAACGGCATCCGCAACATGCTGTACGTCCATCCTGGGCTCTATAACTACCTCGCCGGTCGGCTGCAAAGCTCCGGCCGGGGCTTTACCGGCCATGTTCCCGGCGTTGCCGATATCGATTTGGCCACAGGCGATGTTATGTTCCCGGCAATCGAGCGAGATGGATCGAGTGAGCCCTGTGATCGCATGTTTGGTTGCGGTGTAAGGCGCCGAGTACACCCGGGGAACATGGGCGGAGACTGAGCCGTTGTTGATAATGCGGCCCCCTCGCGGCTGCTGTGCCTTCATTCGGCGGATGGCCTCCTGGGCACAGAGGAAGGCGCCGGTAAGATTCACGGCGACGACCTCGAACCATTGTTCGTAGCTCAGATCTTCCATGGGAATTGCGGGAGCATTCACGCCGGCATTGTTAAAGAGCACATCCAGCCGGCCGAACTTGCCGCCGGTAGCGGCAAACAAGGCTCGGATCGAGTCGGGTTGCCGAACGTCGGTGGAGATAGGAAGCATGGCGCTACCACTCTGGCCAGCCATGGCTGCGGTCTGCTCCAATTCCTTCACCCGCCGGCCGGCCAGTACCACCGAATACCCGGCGGACTGCATGGTCAGTGCGACCGCCCGGCCAATCCCACTGCCTGCTCCGGTAACAATCGCCACCTTGCCGTGTCCACCGCCCTTGCCGGCGCTATCCGTTTTCACCGTCGTCCTTTTCTTCACTATTTGGCATAGAAGCGATAGTGAATGTTCCAATGTGCTGTTTGTCCTGGCGCGATTACCAGGTGATGGTAGGCCTCGGGGCACATCGTAGTGCGAGGTGACCAAAAGTTGAAAAGGGAAATGGGGTTGTCCCCGGTTTGCTCGACGCCCACTCCCGTCTTCGTATTTTCGACCACGATGTCGTAATCGGAGGGATTGCTGGAATAGCCGGTCAGGTAGGTTTCCACGTACTGCCCCGGTTGCAGCTCCTCCCGATAGACGATCTGTTTGCCCTCGATCCCGGCCAGGGGCTCCATCGATTTTTCAGCCTTGGGCGCAAAAGGGAATCGGATCACCATTCCCGGTCCGCTGGGAGCGCCATCCAGCATGAAGAAGTCGTGGTCGTAGACCTGGGTATCGATGGTTTTCGTCCCGGTATTTTTGAGCGTGTGGTGCAGAGTAAGAACTGGCTCATGGGGGTCGAGTGAGACGGTTTTCTCATAGTCGTACGCGATGCCGATCGGCGAGTGGAGTTGTTGCCGGAAAGATACCTGGCGGTGGGTGGAGTGAACCGTCCACTTGCCGCCATCCACCAATGGGTAGGTGTACATGAATTTGTAAGGGGAATCGTCGGCCTTGCGTAGAACGCCGACCCCGATCTTGACGAACAAACCACCGGGTTTCGCCTGGCCGTAATCCAGGGCGCCGTCGGCCGATCGAAATTCTTCCACCGGACCGGTTATCGCATCCGCCACCATCGGATCGTAGCGCGAGAACCAGACGCCAAAGTATGTGTGGCCTTTATAGGCTAGGCAAGGGATGACACCTGACCAGTCGAATCGCGAGGCGCGGTAATAACCATTCTTTGCGTCCGGCAGATAGAGCACTGCCTGCACTGGTCCGTTGGAAATGGAAGCTTTTGGATAGGTCTCCTGCATCTGGGACGAGCACCCGGTG
Organism: Acidobacteriaceae bacterium; assembly: GCA_035695685.1. Taxonomy (GTDB): domain Bacteria; phylum Acidobacteriota; class Terriglobia; order Terriglobales; family Acidobacteriaceae; genus PALSA-350. The sequence continues at coordinate 6,423 of DASRRN010000492.1, forward strand.
GAGGCAGTCTGGGCCACCGCGGCGCTGAAGGCGGCCGTCAGCCCAAACGTGGCACAAGCAAAAAACGGCACAACCCATCGCTTCACGCAGTCGTCCACCTTCCCAAGCAGCCATCTATCAGCACGTATTTTAGCCAGCACGTATTTTAGCCCCGGATCTCGTGACGTGGGCGAGACTTAGGCGCGAAACCAAGCCTTCCCATACATCCAAATCGAGCCAGATTGAATCTTCATTAGAAGTTTTGTTGACAGGAACGCGGGCTTTGTGCCGTACGTTTGGCTTGTCTGCATAAAGCCTTAACTAAACGCACTTTCACGAGGGATCGATGCGGAGCAACCTCGCCGCGAAGGAGAACGTATGCTGCTGATTATCTTGATTATTTTGCTTCTGGTTTTTGGATTTGGTGGCTACCGCCTCGGACCGGGCATCGGATACTATGGCGGCGGCGGCATCAGCTTGATCATTCTGATTGTGATCATCCTGTTGCTGCTGAGAGTTATCTGAAGCGCGCCCGAACTGGGCGCGAGATTTTCTCGGCCGGCAGGCGTTTTGTGAGGCCGAGTGTGTGTTGACATGCAAAAAACGGTGATTTTCCTCAGAACGCCGCCCTGGGCCCCTCCCCCGAGGAACCAGAGCATCCATCTGTAGAAGATCACCGTTGGGCCAAAGATTACC
>DASRRN010000493.1:0-5686 GCA_035695685.1 Acidobacteriaceae bacterium
CCGCCGACGCCATCGCAGACTACGTAGAGATGGGGATCAGTGTTATAGCCAAAGCTATCCTCATTATTTGTCCGCTTGCAGCCGATGTCGGTTGCCGCCGCAAACACCAGGGAGAGTGTGGCTAGTTGGGTCATGGTGTGAAATTTACTGGCGGACCAAAATTAACAGGAAGCTGGTTCTTTTGCATGGGAAATCGACCCGGTTGATGAAGAACCTTGGCATTGCCCGCAAGCGCGTGCGGTCCCATTCGCCTACGGTATTTCGACCGTCACTTCGCCTGCATCAATGAACGTAATCACACCGGCCCACATACACATCAGTTGGGAGACGTTATCGAGGGAGGGAAAGTTCCCCAGTAGCACGGTGGGTGCTCCTGCGATCCAGGGGGCGGGCGTGTTCGGGATACATGGCATCGGCGTAAGCACACCCAGGGCTGCCGCCGTCGCCGCGGCGACCGTGGGGTTTGCGGGTGATGTGCACATGCCAAAAGGCATGATATTGGTCATCGGAATATGGTCCATGATGTTCGCGTCCGGCACCATGTTGGTCATCACCTTGTTGGTGGGCAACACCACCAGCGAACTCGGCGCCAATCCGAAGCTGCATTGCATCATCGCTCCCATGCAGACTTGTAGAGGCATGATCCCGCTCCTTGATAGTTCGCTCCGAGTTTACGCCGGAACGGCGATCGATAAAAGGCAGGCCCTACTGAAAAGAGAGCTGGCAGTATCATCAATCGATGACGTTCGAGGCCGGGCAAGTAGTCGGGGAATACAAGGTTGTGCGGGTACTGGGCCGTGGCGGGCTGGGCGCCGTGTACGAGGCAATGCATCTGATCTCGCAGCGCGCCGAAGCCATGAAAGTGATGTTGCCGGAACAGACCGGAACCCCAGACATGAAGGAGCGCTTTCGCCGCGAGATCCAGCTGCTTGCCAGCCTCAATCATCCCAACATTGCCAGCCTGCATAACGCCTTCTACCTTGGGGATCAGCTCATCATGGTCATGGAGCTGGTGGAGGGCGAAGACCTGCGTACTCGCAGCCGCAATAGCCGCATCCCTATGCCGATGCTCATGGATTTTGCCATGCAAGTGCTTGCCGCGCTCGATTACGCGCATGCCCGAGGCGTGGTTCACCGGGATATAAAACCGGCCAATATCATGGTCTCTCCTGCCGGCCTGGTCAAGGTGCTGGATTTTGGCATCGCGATATCGCAGGGCTCTGTAGAACTCACCATGGCTGGCTCTCTGATCGGCTCCCCGATGCACATGTCGCCGGAACAAATCCGCGGGGAAAAAGCGACCCAGCAGTCTGACATCTACTCCCTCGGCGTGACCCTGTATGAACTCATCGCCGGCCGCCCTCCGGTGAACGGCGCCACCACGTATGAGTTGATGATGGCTCACCTCAACAAGACGCCCACACCGCTCGCTGACTTGCGGCCCGACATTCCAGTGCGATTGTCGGACATCGTCTCCAAGGCCCTGGAGAAGGAACCGGCCAAGCGTTTTGCGACGGCTGCGGAATTTCTGGACGCGCTGCGTTCTCAGAGTATGCCGGAGCTTGACCGGACAACCACCCTCAGCCCCGCGCGTCATGCGCAAGAGGTGACCACCGACAGGGTGAACCAACCCGCCACTGGGCCTCTAGCTCCACCCGTCGATCAGCTGGTGCGGCACCTGGCAACATTTATTGGTCCGATCGCCAAGGTGGTCGTGAGCCGGCTGGCGAAGCAGTTTCCCGATCTCGATCGGCTTTACCTGGAAGCGTCAAAGCAGATCGAGAAAGAGGCAGACCGGAAGAAATTTCTGGCCACGCGTCCGCGCGCGTAGCCAGTGCTGACCGGCTCAACCATTGAGCAGATCGATCGCTTTCTTCAGGCTGGTGTGCATGCGATGGAAGGAGCGCGTCACCTGTGCGACCTCGTCATTGCCGCGAACAGGGAGCTGCTCGAGGTCCATCTCACCCTGGCTGATGCGATCGGCATAATGGGAGATCTTGCCTAAGCGCCGGATGACAATGAAATACAGCCCCACATCGATCAACAGAATGGCGGCCAGAAAAATCAAGGATAAGTTAATGAGGAGTCGAGTCAGCCCTTGCTGGGCCATCTTGATGGGTACGGAGGTGGGAATCGATATGATCTGGGCTCCGATGACCTCGTCCAGGTTCCAGCCGAATCCATTCTGCGATCCGTAATGCCTGATCAGGGCTCGGGGAGCCGCTGCCGGCTGGCTATGACACTGCAGGCATCCGCTCTCCACGCGAATCGGATGAGCCAGGGAAAGCGTCGGTCCGGTCGCTGCGTCCCGCATCCGGACCAACTCGGTTTCCTTGGGATTGTTGCGGAAGAAGTTGATGATATCTGCCTCCCAATCCTGGGCACGATCACGCAGATTGGTAGGGTTCAAGGCCGCTTCCTTATAGGTGTAGTCGGGATAGGTTTGGCGGATCTGATCAAAGGTAGTGGTCGATGCGAAGAAGGGGATTGCCTGGGGCAGGAAGGTGGTTGTGTGCTCGGTGGTTTTCTCGATGACAGGCGTGATGTAATGCTCGGTGTAATTCCGCGTGGCCAGTGCGCTGGCTGCCATCAGCCCGGCCTCGCGAAGCACTTCCGCCTGCGCTTGTTCCTGTAAAAAGCTCCGAGCCTGGTAGGCGATCACCGACAGACCCAGACCGAATACGACGATCAGCAGAATATTGAACTTCACCAGCAGCTTCAAACGGATACTCCTCGGCCAGTACGAAATGGCGCCAGACGATGCTCACGTGCCGCGCTACGAGCCGGCAATGGCATTCATGGTTATAGCGCAACTGCTGGTTTCATGCACCAGCAAATTGCCGCGAGCAACGCCTTCCTCGCAGCGCAACATATCCCAGGGCCGTGGGGTGGCGCACGCGGAGTATGATCACATGCCGTGTTCACGTATCCGGAGACGACTTCGGCGGCGTTGTGACCCAGAAGGAATCGAGAGACGCCCTCAGGAAATAATAATCGGCGGCTGCTGTTCTGGGAATTCTGTGGACCGTTTTGAATTCTGGCGAGTGAATCATCAGGTAACGCAAAAGACTCTTTCGCGATCCGCTCAGTAAGTGAAGCCATCGTTTGCGTCACGGACGAGTTATTCCTCGTAGCTTCGCAGGAGGAGATGTTCATGCGCCCTGTGAAAGCCTTCTAACGTCAGTTCACCATTCCGGGAAGATTAATTTGCGCGACCAGCCTTTTGCATAAGTGGAGCAGTGGTCCGCGCCGATTGGATACTTATGAGCAGCCTCACCATAAGTCTCCACAAAGCAACAATCATCATTTCTAGCCTAATACTCCTGGCGAGTTTCTTCGCCTCGCAGGCAATTGCGCAAAACACAGTGTCGGTGGATTATTCGCGTGCCGGAAGCGCATTGGTACGGCTGAATCAAGCCGTCTCCACCATTCAGATCTCAAATGGCCCGAAAGAGGATCAACTGGTCAAGAACCTGGGCATGCGCCTGGAACGTACGTTCTGGTCGCCCGCCGTTTGGGCACAAGCGGGACCGGGAAAGTATAACTTCACCGCGGCAAATCCGTTTCCGGATGCTGCCCCCGCGCCGGGTCGGGACTGGGGATCTGACTCGCCGGTGCTGGACAATATCATTGCCCAGGGAGCGCAACCTGTAATCAGTTTTGGCGGCGAGCCTGGTTGGGATGCCGCAACGCCCACCGAGACTGCCGAATTGAACGGCCTACCCTCCAACATGAGTGAGTACCAAGGCCTGGTGAGGGATGGCCTCAACCATCTCAAGAGTAAATATCCGGGTATTCAATACATTGAGGTCTGGAATGAGCCAGATAATACGCTCACTCCGAGTCAGTACCAGATGCTCTATCAGAACGTTTCCCAGGCCGTGCAAGCGGTCAACGCCGCATTGCCTTCCGGTACTCTTCCATTCCTGGTGGGTGGACCGGCGGTTTATAACCCCGGCTCACCGATGATGGCAGATTTTATTTCCTTTGTGAGAGCGAACAATCTCAAGCTCGATTTTCTATCCTGGCATGAGTACGGCGGAAACGTTTGGAGTGACGCGCAGACTTTGCAGAATAAACTCTCATCGGCCGGCCTCAATCCCAACATGCTGCAGTTGGTGACGGAGTGGGGCTACACGTCGTATAACATCACCACCATCCCTTCCCCCAGCGAGCTGATGTTGGCCGCAACCTATACTGCTGAGGGATGGACTGAGTTGGAAACGCAGAACCTGGCAAGTATCGTGACCCCGTTTCCGTTTTCGGAAAACGACTACGTGCGTTATAGCCGTTCGATGTTCGTCCCTTATCAGCAGAACCCGGCAGATGGCCAGATCTTTCCGCTGTATAACGTCTACCAGATGTTGGCGATGGGGAAAAACACGCTGGTGCAGACCAGCGCTGTGAGTGGCGGCACGTCCTCGCTTTTTCCTCTTGCCACTGAGGACAATAGCGGTGTGGCCCTGATGCTGACGAACACGGCCGGATCGACCGTAACCGTCAATCTGAACAACCTACCCAGCGCGTTCCAGGGAGGTGCATTCCAGCTGACGGAATACCTGGTCGACGCAACCCATAGCAACTGGGCCTATAACCAGAGCACCGCGGCACTGCAGCAGGTCACCAATTCGACGGAAAACGCGGCCTCGTCGTTCACCACTACGCTCGCCATGGCCAACGATAGCGTAGCCCTGCTTGTCCTGACGCCGGCGACGAGCAGTGGAAATGGCGGCAATCTGGTCCAGGATCCGGGTTTTGAAGCCAGCTCTTCGCTGGCCCCCTATTGGAATGTGGACGGTCAGCCAACTGCAGCAGGGGTCGATGTCGCCTCATCCGACTCTCACTCTGGAAACAACGACGGTTACATCTATGACGATTCCGGCGCCAAAAAGTTTGTGGACCTGTCCCAGACCGTCGCCGTCATCGCCAACTCTCCCTACACGCTGACCGGATGGATTGACGCCAGCGCTACATCGGGTGGCCTCTTTGGTGTCCGCACCACGGGTGGGACGAATATTGGCACAGCCGTCCTGGCCAACACTGATCCTGGCCCCACAACACACGGAGCCGACTACTCGCAGCACACAGTGAGCTTTAATTCCGGAAGCGCAACCTCTGTGGTGGTCTTCGCCGGCTACACAACTCCCGGCGGCAGCTCCTTCCTCAACCTGGATGACGTGTCCCTGGTGGCCGCGGGAAGTTCGACGACCCCAGGAACAGCGGTACGGTTGGCATATCTGCGCCAACCCTCGAATGCTAAGGCACACGCAACCATGGCGCCGGCCGTCGAAGTGTTAATTCAGGACGCCACCGGCGCTACTGTCACCTCTGCCAGCAACCTGGTAACGCTGACGTTGAAGGGCGGCACGGGTCTGGGAGGAACGCTCACCGTGGCTGCGCAGCATGGCGTTGCGAGTTTCAGCAACCTCACGTTGAGCACTGCTGGAACCGGGTACACGCTGTTGGCGAGCAGCCCAAAGCTCACGCCGAAGACCAGTAAACCCTTCACGATTCTTGCTCCTTGACGTTCGCGAGCCAGGTTCAAGAGTCGAGATTCTCGCTCGGCCTTTGGAGCTTAGTGGCTCGCGGACGTTTCAGGGCCGCTCGTAGAGCTAAAGAGGGTGTGTGAGAACTCGCTTTTTGAAGGGTACGGGCTTCAGCCCGTACGTTAACTACTCAACCTAGG
>DASRRN010000494.1:0-9200 GCA_035695685.1 Acidobacteriaceae bacterium
GAAGGAGACGAGTAGATGAATCGCCCGGCGATGCTGGCTCGCGTCCACGCACGTTCTACTCCATGGGATATCGTGGTTATCGGGGGCGGAGCCACTGGCGTGGGGGTTGCCGTCGATGCGGCTAACCGCGGCTTTGCCGTGCTGTTGCTGGAGCGGATGGATTTCGGTTCAGCTACCTCGAGCCGCAGCACCAAGCTGGTTCACGGCGGCGTCCGCTATCTGGAACAAGGGAACGTGTCGCTGGTAATGGAAGCTCTCAAGGAACGCGGCCTGTTGCGTCAGAACGCTCCTCACCTGGTCCATGACCTGGGCTTTGTCGTTCCCAATTATTCCTGGTGGGAAGCCCCTTTCTACGGGATCGGTATGAAGGTTTATGACCTGCTCGCCGGCAAATACGGATTCGGCAAGTCTCGCCTGCTCTCGCGTGAAGAAACGCTGGAGCGGCTCCCCACCATCCAGACCAATGGCCTCCGTGGCGGTGTCATTTACTACGACGGTCAGTTTGACGACACTCGCCTGCTGATCCAGCTGGCGGCCACTGCAGCCGATCAGGGCGCCGTTCTGCTCAACTATGCCCCCGTGGTCGAGATCACGCGGGGCGCTGACGGCTTTGCTGATGGAGTGATCGCGGTCGACAGTGAATCAGGCGAGCGGCTTAAGATCCAGGCTCATGTTGTCGTGAACGCAGCAGGCATCTTTGCCGACGAAGTACGGCGGCTGGCTGAGCCGGAATTGGACGGCATGATCGCGCCTAGCCAGGGTATCCACCTGGTCTTCGAGCGCGAGTTTTTGCGGGGCAACACCGCCATCATGGTGCCGCATACCAGTGACGGCCGGGTGTTGTTTGCTATTCCATGGCATGAGCACACGGTGGTGGGGACGACCGATACCCCCATTCAGGAACCGTCTTATAACCCGCTTCCCTTTGAGGAAGAAGTCCAGTTCATTCTGGATACCGCGGCCCAATACCTCAGCCGGCCTCCGCAGCGAAGTGATGTGCTCAGCGTGTATGTCGGCATTCGTCCCCTGGTTAAAGCCAATGGCTCTTCCAGCAAGACGTCGTCGCTCTCTCGTGACCACACCATCCATATCGATAATTCCGGGCTGCTAACGATTGTGGGCGGCAAATGGACCACCTATCGGCACATGGCCGAGGATTGTGTAGACCACGCTGTTACGCTGGGCGAACTTCCAGATGTGCCGAGCAAGACGCACGACCTGAAAATCCACGGCTATAAGCAGGAGATCGATTCCTTGACCAGTCTGGGGGTCTACGGTTCTGACGCGGACACTATCCTGGCTATGGCTGCGGCCGACAAACGTCTTGCCCGGCAGCTTCATCCCGCATTGCCCTACATTGCCGCCGAAGTAATCTGGGGGGTCAGGGAGGAGATGGCCCGCACCCTGGACGATATACTGTCTCGCCGAACGCGCGCCTTGTTCCTCAATGCCGGGGCGGCTATTGAAATGGCGCCTGCTGTAGCTACCCTCATGGCGGAGGAGTTGGGCACAGGACAGGATTGGATCGACCAACAGTTGCGCCAATTTAAGGATCTGGCAGCAAAATACCTGCTACCGTGAGGGCACTCTGATGAAGAAACAAGATTTTGGCGAATTGCTGGCTGAGGCCCTCGCGGTCTTCATCATCATTGCGTTCGGAGACTCGGTCGCCGCGATGTACGTCCTTTACACACCCAGCCCCTACGTCAATTCTTATTGGGGAGTGTGTGTCGCCTGGGGCCTGGCCGTGACTATGGCCATCTATGCTACTGGATCCATCTCCGGCACCCATGCCAATCCAGCGGTGACGCTAGCGCTCGCGCTCTATCGCAAATTCTCCTGGCGCAAAGTCATTCCCTATTGGGTGGCCCAGGTGATTGGCGGCCTTGTAGGAGCGGCCCTGGTCTATGTTTTGTACGTGCCGGTGATCGACCACTTTAACAATGCCGCACAACTCACGCGCGCAGCCGGTGGCGCCGCGGGCGTCTTCTTTACCCATCCCGGGCTGGCCATCACACCCATGCACGCCTTCGGCGATGAAATCATTTTGACCGCCTTTCTCATCTTCGGCATCTTCGCCATTACCGAGCAATACAACGAGATGGCGCCCCAGGCGAATTCAGGCGCGCTCATCATCGGCCTTCTCGTCGCCTTGATCGGCGCATCCATGGGCTATTTGGAAGCGTGGGCGCTCAACCCGGCACGTGACCTTGGCCCACGCATCTTCTGCTTTCTCGCCGGGTGGGGACCGGCCGCGTTTCCCTCGCCCGGTAACTACTGGTGGGTTCCGATAGCCGGTCCGTTGCTCGGTGGCTGCGTTGGCGGCGCGGCCTACCAATATCTGGTTCGACCGTTTTTGCCCGCGCGACTGCGGACTCTCGGATGAGCCTGCTTTCACGGCGTTCCTTCCTCGCCGTGGCGGCTCTCCATCAAGGTCCCCGCTTAAAGTTGTAACGAAACTTGGGTGCCGCCGTTCGAGATAAGAAAGGTCACGACGTGGGCCTTACGATCGGTGCGGACCGTCTGGCCATCGATCCTTCGGCTAGAACTCCAGGCGGAAGGTAGCCTGACCTTGCCGGTTGCTGATTTGTGAGCTTAAGTTGGTAATCTGCCCGAATGTCGAATCGAGGGAATTTGTATCGGGCGCTTGTAGTTGTGTTCGATTAAAAGCATTGAAATAGTCCAGCCGTAGAGTGGCTCGCACTCTCTCGGTAATAGCGAACGTCTTGATTGCGTCGAAATTCTCTATCCGCAGCGGAGGGGTTCGCAAAGCTGCATAGGAACGCACCGCATTGCCCAGTTCCCAAGGCCCGGTGTTGACGAAGGCATTAGTGGTAAATTGCGTTGGCTGCGACGAGGCTTTTCCCTTAAAGTAGTTCTTCGACAAATTGTAGTTATACGTCTTAATCTTTACGCCTGGAACTACATCTGGCCGGTCGCCGAAATTGGCATAGAGCGGATTGAAGCTATTGTAAGCCCCCATGGGTGTGCCGCCCGCATAAGTCAAGATTCCACTGAATTGCCATCCGCCCAGCACCTGCCCCAGAATACCCTTAGAATTCATATATTTCTTCCCAAACCCAACCGGAAGCGCATAAGTCGCAACAATGTTCGCAATGTACTTCTGGTCAGACGAAGAAGGCGTAAACTCCGGAGCCATGTCAAATGAATTGATCGGGTTGGGTTGAAACAGCGTCGATCCGACAGACTCGTTCGCGATGTTTCGTGCCAATGTCAAATCGGCAAGATAGCTTAATCCGTTCGAAAACCGTTTTTCCCCTTGCGCCTGGAGCGCGTTGTAAAACGCTGTTCCGCTGGTTTCATAGGTGTTATAGATGTCAGAATATTGAGGGAACGGAAGCAACGTTTGTATTACAGTGCCGGTACCCCCAAACTGTTCGACCCATCCTGGGTACGGAATTTTGATACCGGCAGCGATGGCATCCGGAGAGGTCGCTAGTTCGCCCAACAGACTTCCATATTTCAGGATGGACGGATCCGGCTGCTCGGGCTGATGCAAAGAAGACGGGACATGGATCGCACGGTTGCCAACATACGAGACCGTCACGAACATGTCCCAGGGAAGTTGCCTCTGAACGCCGGCATGCCATGCCGAATCGTAAGGGGCCCTGCCAAACGTCTTTGGATTGAAGCCCAGGATGACGCCTCCGTTTCCGATCGAGGGACTAAAAGGAGTCGGCGGAGGCAAGGGCATCGGGTTAGCATCCCAACTGCCATAAGCGGGTGTGCTGCTGTTGCTTGTCTGGCGAACAAATTCGCCGCCCAATAGAGACGCGAAGTAAAAGGCCGTCTGCGTGGTGCCGTATTCATAAGCGCCACCCACCAGATAAGTCATAAAAAAGCCTGCCTGGAGTACAGTCTTAGGAGTCAGCTTGTAGGAGAAGCCCACCCTGGGCTGGAAGTTCCTCCAGTGAATATCCGCCCGGGTGATTCCGGCACATCCAGTGCAGTTGCCATATTTAGAGGCGCCACCCGGTAGGTTGCCGGCGGCTGGATCAAGCACGGTGGGATTCTGAAAATTAATATAAACAATATTGTTATTGTTTTCGGTGAACGGAACCATGATATCCCAGCGAAGACCGAGATTCGCGGTCAGCCTTTGATTGACCTTGATATCGTCCTGAACATAGAGAGCGAACTCTTTGTTGCGCATGCGGGTTACGTTGGAACTAAGGCGCACGCCGGCATCTACCTGGCCTAGAAGAAAGCTCGCGAATGAGCTGCCGTAGCTACCAAAATTCGGATCGTTCGTGTCCGGAGTGGAGGTGGTCCTTTGACTGAAAGAGAACGTGCCCGCACAGAATTGGCAGGCGAATAAGTCCTGGTAGGTACGCCTGAACTGCCCGCCTATGTTTAAATTGTGGCGCCCTTTGGTCCACAACCAATTGTTGGCGATCACGATGCCGAGCTGGCGGTTATTTGTCTGGGCGAATCCCCCAAACTGAGCTCCGACATTCGTAAAACCATTGCTTGCACCGAATGGTGTTCCCTGGTTTTGGCCATCGAACGAGATGTAGGGGAAATTGGAGCCACTCACAAGTCCGCCAAAATTTACGCCATCTTTGGCATTGTGTTCACCGCTGATTTCACCAATCCAATCCGCACCTGCCGTCACCACCAGGTTTGATCTCACGGTTTTCACATAATTCAGTACGAACCCCGACCCGAGCTCGGTATCGTTGATGCGACTTTGCAGCTCGTTACTGGAAGGCACGATGGGAGCGAAGGTAAAAAACGGTGACGAGAGTGAATCCTGCCATTGACTAAAATGAATACTTTGCGATGGGCTGAGACTATGGTCGAGGGTGTAACCCCACAGGTACTGGCGAATTGCCAGTGCGGGAACGGCTGGGGACTTATTACTCTGCAGGCCAGAAACCAGGCCGGTACGGTCTGGATTTGGAATGAACGGCAAAATAGATTGTGCAAGAGGACTGATGCGCGCTTGTGGAATCACATTGCCCGGAAAAGGCTTGCCTGTTTGGGGATCGTAGATGGGGATCTGGGTGCCGGTCGAGTCGACAAAGCCACTAAAATCCCCCGTTTTCATGGCCGCTGTCGGCACCGTTCCGATGTTCTTCTGTGCCTGGTTCTGCGTGAACCTGTCCAGGCTGAACAGGAAAAATGTGCGGTTCTTTCCATGATAGACCTTGGGTAGAATGACTGGGCCACTCACAGTGAACCCGTAGTCGTTCTGCTGGTCGATAGGTGGAGCGGGAGATCCGTCGGGCCGGAAATATGTCGGGAAAAATCCGTCGGAGTCGAACAGTTGATTGCGCAGAATGTAGAAGGCATCTGCATGAAGCTGATTGGTGCCCGATGCCATGCTGTAGGTGACGGCGCCTTGCCCCAGCCCATAGGCCGCATTGAACGTGGAACTATTAACGCGAAACTCGTTCACCATTTCATACGGCGGATTGATCTGGGTTTGGACCCCCGCGTACTGCACGAATGCGACTGGAACACCGTTGAATTGAACTTCATTTTCGAAAGTAAGACCGCCATTGATATTGTGGCTGCCGGCATTCCCCTGTACGCCCGGCGCAAGATACATAAACGAGTCGAGCTGTCGTGCCAGGCTATTGATTTCGATGGGGGCCGCCTTGACCAACTCAGGTTCGAGGGTGGTGCCCAGTAGAGGAGACGCGGTATTCAACGAGATTCCACTGGCGGTTACGCTGACCGTCGCGTCGGTGGCGCCAGGCACCATCTGCAAAGTAACGGTCGAGGTGGTGGCGACTTCGACTGTCACATCCGTCTGGACCGATCTTTTGAATCCTGCTGCTTCCGCCGCCACTGAATAGTTTCCAGGCTTCAGTCCGATGACCGTAAAGGTACCCACCGACGAGGTGGTGGCGAGCGATACGACGCCCGTAGCACTATTCGTGACAGTTACCGCTACATTGGGCATGAGCGCGCCGGTTGTGTCTGTAATCGTGCCGCTGATGCCAGTTACTACCTGGGCGTTTAGCCGGACGGCAGAGAACGACATGGCAACGGAAAGCATCGAGGTCATCAGGATTGCCGCACCACTCCTGCTAAGGACGCGCTTATAGAAAGAACTCCATTTCTGAGCCACCGTATCTCCCTCCATAATTTCCCCGGGACTGGGTTATGAGCCGCAACCAATTGTTACTTTTCCCCGCCCCTGCACTCGGCCATTGACTCGGGCCAGATCGGGTTCCAGGGGTGAGAGTTCATGGGAGCCGGATTTTGCAAAAGGAGTACCGCATGCAATGGTGAAACCGCCACTCGTGGGATTGGCTGAGGGCGTGACGCGATCCATCATGCTCCCATGAAAGACCTCACAATCCGGGCGCAGGTTCGGGCCTTGCCTAAAATCTAAGAGACTCTACATGAGCGTTATAGGAACTTTTAAAAGCGTTTTATTGCTACGCTACTTTGCTCCTCTATCAGAGGAGAGTCCAACGGTTTTCAGATATCCTATTCGAGTTGATCGTGCCCGCGTCCTTCTGTAGGGCGACTGGGTTAGTGCGAGGACTCCGCGAAAATCTCTTCCACCCGCGAAAATGTTGTCGGAATCATAGCCAACCCAGCATCGGGCCGTGACATCCGGCGTTTGGTCGCGCAAGGGGGAGTCTTCACCATCGCAGAAAAGTGCAGCATCATTGCTCGCCTGATCACTGCACTGGGGGTCACCGGAGTTACCAGTGTCCTCATGATTCCGGATCGAGGTGGCATCGCCGAGCGGGTTCGACGTGCGGTTGCGACCCGCAGTTCAGAAGACCAGGCACCAAGGGTTGTGTTCCTGGGCATGCCGGTGGAAGATGGTCCCGCCGACACGGTGCTGGGTGCAGCGCAAATGGCGGCGGCAGGAGTGCGAGCCATTGTGGCCCTTGGAGGCGATGGGACGCAGCGGCTCGTGGCCGGCGCGTGCGGAGACGTTCCCATCGTGCCGCTCTCCACTGGCACCAACAATGTTTTTCCGGAGTCGCGTGAGGCGACCATCGCCGGGCTAGCCACAGGCCTGGTGGCCACGGGCAAGGTTCCCGCGGCAGAGGTGACGGTAAGAAACAAAGTCTTGCGCCTGGAGATTGAGGGGGTTCACGACGATTTAGCTGTCGTGGACATTTCGGTGTCCAAAAGCCGTTGGGTGGGATCGAAGGCGCTATGGCGGCCGGAAGATTTGGACCAGATTTTTGTCACTTTTGCCGAATCCGACGCGATTGGACTGTCATCTGTGGCAGGGCTCATCCGGCCTGTCTCACGCCGTGCACCTCATGGGCTCAGAGTCGATCTGGCGCCCCCGGAACGAGCGAAAGTCACATTGCAGTGTCCGATTGCACCCGGACTCATCCTGCCTGTCGGAATTGCGCATGTGGAAGAGATACATGGTGGAGAAATTCAGACTCCACGGCTTGCGCAGGGTACGATCGCTCTTGACGGAGAACGAGAACTCGAATATAGTTCCCGCCGGCATCTGACTGTCCGGTTGGACAGCCAAGGACCTTACACCATTGACATCGACAAAGTGATGGAACGAGCCGCGCATGAGAGGCTGCTCGCGATTACCAGCTCTGCGGCGAAGGAGGACGACCTATGGACCTAACGCGGTCCAATCTACTAGACGCTTACAGGATCATGCGGTTGATCCGTGTATTCGAAGAACGCCTTCACCTGGAATTCGCCACCGGCGAGATTCCGGGTTTCGTCCACCTCTACGCGGGCGAGGAAGCTATCGCCACGGGCATCTGCCTGCAGCTCGATGAGCGGGACAAAATTACCAGCACACACCGGGGACACGGGCACTGCCTGGCGAAAGGCTGCGATGTTTTCGGGATGATGGCGGAGATCTATGGAAGGAAGAACGGCCTCTGTGGGGGTAAGGGTGGGTCGATGCACATCGCGGACCTGAGCAAGGGCATGCTCGGGGCGAATGGCATCGTGGGTGGAGGCCCCCCTCTCGCATGTGGGGCAGCCCTGGCGGCCAAGAGGCTTGGTAAAGGTGGCGTGGCGGTTAGCTTCGTCGGGGACGGCGGCGCCAATCAAGGCACGTTCCTCGAAAGCCTCAACCTGGCATCCATTTGGAGTCTTCCCTGTGTGTTTGTGGTTGAGAACAACGGATATGCTGAGGCCACTTCAAGTAAATATGCGGGTGCATGCCACGATTTCGCGGATCGGGCCAATGGCTTTGGGATGCCGGGTGTGACGGTGAACGGACACGACTTCTTCGCTGTTTACGAAACCGCAAGCGAGGCAATCCAGCGGGCCCGCAGGGGTGGCGGACCCTCCCTCGTCGAGTGCAAAGTCAACCGCTATTACGGCCATTATGAAGGCGACACCCAATCCTACCGGGCTGCGAATGAGGTAGAGAAAATCCGCGAATCCCGGGACTGCATTCATCACTTCACCGCAAGAGTTACCTCCGCCGGAATTTTAAAACAATCTGAACTTGACGACATCGACCGGGAAGTGGCCGCCCTAGTTGAGGATTCCGTTAGCCAGGCTAAGTCAGCGCCGAGGCCTAATCCGGCTGACCTGCTGACCGATGTTTACATCTCTTACTGAGCAATTTCACGATAGTGTGCCCGATCCGGCCTCAAGTGAAGTTGGGCTTTTTCCGGTGCAAAAGGAGGGTGTGTGAGAACTACTTTTTGAAGGGTACGGCCTTTAGGCCGTACGTTTAGCAGTCAAGATGAATCGGCTTCAGCCGCTGAGGGCTGCTCAGCAAGCACAAGAGATGCCCTCAGGGGCTAGAACAGGCCGCGGAAAAACTGAATTCTTTGAAGGGGACGGCCTTCAGGCCGTCCGTAAAAGATTGAAAACAGGTCCGGCTTTAGCCGCTGAGGGAACAGCTTTCGCTTCCTATTCGACCTTTTTCCGCAGCCTGTAAAGCCCATGTGTGAGAACTCTGCTCCAGTCCCGAAGGGACGTCTGAACTTAGCCCAGGACGTGAGTCCTGGGCAGATATAAGCAATCCGACCAGTCCCGTGAGGGACGGCTGAACACAGGGGACTAGGTTTCAGCCGTCCCTGGCGGGACTAGTCCAGCTTTTTCGGTTTGGAATTGAAGTTCTCACACACCCTCTGAGGCCCATCCTATGTTGGGTAATTAACGTACGGGCTGAAGCCCGTACCCTTCAAAACGGGAGTTCTCACACAACCTCAAGAGCCCCAAGGTTTCACCGGCTATAGCCATCACGAAACGGGTCGAGCACC
>DASRRN010000495.1:0-20897 GCA_035695685.1 Acidobacteriaceae bacterium
CGGGGCCTGCTACAGCGGACTGAATATCTACCAGCCGATTGCTTCCGATAAGAACGCCGGCACGCACATGTACATCGCGGGCAACTTCTCTTATAACAACGTGGACGGGAGTCCATGCTCGGGCGGTCTCACTACCGACGGTGAGGGGATTAATCTTGATACCTTCGACTTCAGCCAGGGCGGTGGACCAGCCTACACCCAGCAAGCGGTAGTGGAAAATAATATTTCGGTAAGTAACGGCTCCTCCGGCGTTCTGATCGAGAATAATAAAACCGGCTCCAGTGCGGCGCCGGTCTACTTCAAATACAACACTACGTACGGAAATCTAAAGGCCACGAACCGCAGCTTCTGCGTTGGCTTGGGCGAGATATATGCCGAAGCAGCCAACAACGTTACCGTTACCAACAACCTCGAGGTCACGGATGCGGCCACGGGTTGCCAGGGCGACGCAATCTACGCTGCTTCCGTGGCGAATAGCAGTGGGGACACGTATCAAGATAACTGGCTCTACTCGGCTGCTGGAAACAACATGTTCTCCAGTAGCAATTCAGGATTCGCGTTCGGCACGCAAAACGTCGGCACCAGCCCGGCATTTACTTCGGCCTCGGTTCCGGGCGCACCTTCATGCTCCGGCACAGCCAACGTGCCTGGATGCATGGCGACGATGATCTCAAACTTTACCCCGACCGTGACTGCGGCAAAAGCCTACGGCTATCAGCTAGCAGGCGCCAACGTATACGATCCGTTGTTCCCGCAGTGGCTATGCAATGTCACTCTTCCATCCGGTCTTGTGACGAAGGGGTGCCAGGTCGGGCCGTAAAGCGCAGTATGAACCTGACAACAGAGGACTCGGTTGGGTTCACCATTCGTAGGTGACTTCCAGATCACACCGAGCTCAAGACAACGTAACGGCCGTAATCAACTGAAAAGCGAGTCGTTTTTTTATCGGGCGGCATGGGCCGCCCATCGCTTTTCTTTGTTCGCTAAAAACGCGTCATAGTGTGGTCGCTAATTGCGAAGGGCGGGATGGAACTGTGCCATCTTAGATTTATGAATGAAAATGAAATTATTTACGTATGGCTTGCCGCTCATAGAAGCATCTTGATGGGTCGACGCGTCAAACTCTTCGATGGGATGCAATTTACCATTTACGTGAAAGAGCCCAGCGTAGCCATATTCCGACAGGAACCCGAGCACGGAGGCCACAGCATCTTTCCGGTGACGCTCTTCAGCCTCGATCAATAGGTTCGGCAGACTATTTTCAATAGTCCAGGTGGCGCCTCGTAAAGCTGCAAGTTCATGGCCTTCAACATCGATCTTCATGAAGCCAATCTTCGTCAACTTTAGTGAGTCCAGAGTTAGAAGCGAAATTGCTATTTGCTGAACCGGGACTTGATCGAGAGTGTTTTCTGCCTCAATGGTTCCCATCCCAGCAATCGGCTCGCTCAGGGGCACGCGGAGTACGGATGTTCCCTCGTGATCAGAAACGGCCGCTTCGATCACCTTAACGTCTTTCAAAGCCCGCCGAACGAAGTTCGCATAGAAAGGGTTTGGTTCAAATGCAATTACAGACCACGAATGTTGCCGCATTAGGTAGCTATAGACTCCCCGGTTCGCTCCGATATCCAGCGAAACACATGACTGGTCGCAGAGCGCATTGACATAGGCTAGCTCCTTTTCTCCCGTTGCCTTTGACCTCATTACATTCCATCGCAACCTCTGGGACATGGGCAATGACTTCTTTAGAGTGGATACTAATCTCATCGTATTTCCCTCGACTGTTTTGAAGACTCCACACCTACCCCGGGAGCGGAGAGTATGTATCGAATCGGTTAATGTTTTCGAGCGTTCAGTCCATCTTCTCATTGTGCCTATGCAAGTTCCTTAGGCCGCTACGATTGAGCCAATCGGTTGCGAAGCGCAAGAAGGGAACGGATTCCGTTGGACGCGCATCTCGGCAGATATGGCACAGTGAAAGATGAGAGGTGCAGGACCCGC
The DNA here is from genome assembly GCA_035695685.1 of Acidobacteriaceae bacterium. Classification (GTDB taxonomy): domain Bacteria; phylum Acidobacteriota; class Terriglobia; order Terriglobales; family Acidobacteriaceae; genus PALSA-350. The sequence continues at coordinate 1,999 of DASRRN010000495.1, forward strand.
CCACATGCCCGGATAGGCAGCGTTCTCCACCGCAAATCTCACGCTCAAATCGGGGTCAGCAATTCGACAATGTGGCCTTCAAATCCTGGCTCTACATCGGCCGGCACCAGGTTCTTCCCTCAACTGCCGTGAATCGCCAAGCTGCGTTCCGGCTGAACGACAATGGGCCAAGAGCAGAACCGTAGCGGCTTCCGTCGCGAACAGGAAGATCGTTTGACTGGTAGGGATCGCGATGCCGCGGGGGTGCCTCGAAGGTGTCCGGGCAGCCGGGCCACCAAAAGCTTTGTTGTCGGGTCATCTGTAGCTCACGTAAAATATGTGCTTGTCTGCGGGCCCGATTGTGTTCACGATCTAGCAGAGGAGCACCTGGTTTTAAGCAAACGCTTGAACTATATGACTATCGCGCTGGGCTCAAAGCCGGATGGTGTCACCATGGTTGAGGTTGATGCCACGGCAAATCTGGATCCTGCTAAAACTGATTAAAGGGAAAACCTTATGAAGCCGCCGCGGCCGGAAATTTTGCCCCCCGTCAAGCCTTCGCCGAAGCAAAGGCAACGTGGGGGCGGTCTTCTCCTGATCGCGCTTGGTTGCCTAATCGGCCTTGCTCTTGCCTGGCTAGAACGCGACAGGATTTTCAATACTGGTGCCCCACTCGCTGCGCAGTCCCAAACGTATTACCTTTCACCAACCGGCAGTGATTCCAACAGCGGACAATCTTCCAGCGTTCCTTGGTTGTCACCGAACCATCCTTTGAACTGCGGAGATGTCATCGTGGCAGCTCCAGGTACAGGATATTCAGCAGCCAACTTCTATACCGGTAAGTGGGGAACCGTGACATGCGCTACGGAAAACAATGTAGCCTGGCTTCAATGTGCAACCTTCGATGGATGCAAGATTCAGGCCACTAGCACCCCGGGGATGTGGGTCGACAAGAGCTATTGGGGAGTGCAAGGCTGGGAAATAACAACGAGTACCTCAGATACTTACGGAAGCTGCTTTATTGCTCAACCTAACTACGATGTCCCAGCAGAAATTCATCACATCATCTTTGCCAACGACATCGCGAATGGCTGTTCTCAGGGCGGGTTCAGCATAGTGAACCATGGTTCTGTAGGTGTTGACTACCTGGCAATCTTAGGCAGCATTGCCTACGACGCTGCACAAGGAAGTACCAGTTGCGCGAGCGGAATCTCGATCTTCCAGCCCGTTCAATCAGACACATTGCCGGGGACCCACATCTATGTTGCGGGAAACTTTTCCTTTAGCAATTTGGAACCCAGTCAGTGTAATGGTGGGTCTCCCACCGATGGCGGAGGAATCATCTTTGATAGTTTCGACGGAAGTCAGGGCAATATTTCTCCTTATACGTCGCAGGTGGTCGCCTACAATAACATCGTAGTCAACAATGGCGCGAAGGGCCTTGAAGTCAATAATAATTCCGCCGGTTCTCATCATTCGTCCATTTGGTTCAGTCAGAACACAAGTTGGGGAAACCTTACGGATCCAAACCAGAAGTGGTTAGGCTGCGCGGAGGTGTCTCTATACAAGGCAACCAACAGCCACATCTACGCCAATCTGATCTCGACCAAAAGTGCAACCGGATGCAGCGGACATCCGATCTACGCCATCGCGGTCTCCGCCGGCGATGCCAATGATTCAGTTACTAATAACTTCGCATACGGTTACAACGGCAACAACACCTTTCTCTACGATAGCGGCTCGTTCGCGTGGGGTTCGGGCAATCAATTCGGCGTATCTCCTAATTTTACAAATCCCGTTGAGCCCGGTCCGCCAAGCTGCGAGGGCACCTCCAATGTACCCAACTGCATGGCGCCTGTGATTGCCAATTTCGTACCCAGGATGACGTCAGCGGTGGGGCTTGGCTACCACAGACCAAGCTCTACACCGCAACACGACGCGCTTTTTCCCCAGTGGCTCTGCACCGCCAACATTCCATCCGGCCTCATTACAATGGGCTGCGACTGATCAGTTGTTGGCCGACGGCTTCATCTCGCCAATGACATTGCAAATGGATGTTCTCAAGGCGGTTTCACTACCGTAAACCGAGGTCGCATGGGCGTCGATTATTTTGCGGTGATCGGCAGTATTGCCTACAATGCTGCACAACGCCTGCCTCCCCAGCGCTCCCTATTACTCGAACGCGACGATGCTTTGTTGGGGGAGGGGTTGATTACAGACAAACTGAATAAGCAAGCGGGTTGGAACGACAGATGGACCTGGATGTTTCAGTCTCCTGAGAGACGAGAACCTTCATGCTTTAAAGTCAAATCGCGATTGTCGATGAAGTTGTCGCTGTCGAATCTCCGAAGTCCCATCAGTTGAAGACCGAACATGGCCAGAAAAACTGCGTTGTAAAGCGTGTATCTGACCCAAAGCCTGCGGAAATCCTTTGTTAGTCGATAGAGCCATTCGAATCCGGCATCACGGATCCACTCCGGGGCCTGCTGGATCCTTCCACTGAAAAAGTCGAAGGTGGCTCCCGACGCAATCAAGATCGTGCCGCGAATCTTTTCGCGATGTTCGCTTATCCACACATCCTGTTTTGGGGATCCGAGGCCGACCCAGACAATGTCGGGGTTAGCCGCGTTGATCATGTCGCATACGGCCTGGTCTTCTTCTTCCGTAAGTGCTCGAAATGGGGGTGAGTATTTGCCAACGATTTTGATTCCATCAAATCGCTCCCGCAAGTACTCTTCTATCTTGTCGGGAGCCCCGGGCGCGCCGCCGTACAGGAAAAAGGTGTACCCGTACTTTTCTGCTGTCCTGCCGGCTTCAAGCATGAGATCGGGAGCGTAAAAGCGGTCAGCGTCCTTGTTATAAAACGCTCGAGCCCAGCGGAGGAACGGCATGCCGTCGATGCCCACGATGTCCGCCGTATTGTAAAGATTCACCAGACTCTTGTCGAAGAGAGCCGAGACGCAGCAATTCACATTAATCAATGCAAGAGAATGCGACCGCGACCCCTTATCAGAGAGCCAGACATTAAACATGCGGTGCATGTCTCCGTAAGAGAGACAGTCCATGTTTATTCCTAGTATGTTCATTTTGCTGCGCATAATCGCCTCAATAGATGAATGGATGCTGGTGTGTTACGTTCCCGGCGGACGCAGAATGAGGCCTAAGAGGGGGACAACGCAGGCCGGCCGGCAGAGCAGTTGGAATACACCCTACGAATATGTGGTGTCGTTTGTGATTCGAATATTGATCGTACTGTACGAACTTACCGAAGAACGACTCAGTTAACCCTGAGCGGAATTGGCATGATCCGGTGTACTAACAATAGGCGCCCGCACGTCGTGCTTAGGCTGTTGTGGTGCAGAAGCTAGGGCCGAAAGGCCCGCTGGCAGTCTGTTGGCCAGTTCCTCATATACTCCGCTGAGCGTCAAGATGTAATTATCAATTCCGAAACGACTAATTGTCTCGCGTGCCGCACGTCCCATTCGCTGCCTGAATGCACGATCTCGTGCTAATTCGGAGATAGCATTGCTGATCCCCTGGACATCCCCGGGGGTGACTAGCATGCAGTTCTGGCCTTGCTCCAGGAATTCGCCGGCGCCCCCAACACTCGTGGTCACCACAGGCAGCCCCCAGCTCATTGCTTCGATCAGGGCCATGGCCATTCCTTCTGCATAACTTGGTAACAGCAGAACATCCGATTCCACCAACAGCTTCTCGACGGAAGCCGGCCCGATCCAGCCCGGAATGGTCATCCGATTCGAGCACCCCAACTGTGCAGCCAGTGCCCGTGCCTCATTCGTCTCACCATCTCCAGCCATGGTTAAATGACAGTGCGAGCGCACATCCTCGGGGAGACTGGCAAACGCACGGATCAGGTCAAACGCACCCTTTCTCGTTCCGATCCGGCCCAAAAAGAGCAGCCGTAACCCCTCACGCCGGGAACGATCCGGCACAGAATGTGGCAAGTCAGCTGGATTGGGAAGCAGGAGCAGTCGGCTTGCCGGTAAGGCGAGAAGCGAGGAGTAGTAATCGTGCCAGAACTGCGTAAGAATGATTACCCGCCCCGCACCGCCAATACCCCATAAGAGCATCCGCCTGCACAACGGCGGCAGCCACGGTTGAAACAGGTTAGTGTCGGCTGCATGAGAATGTACTGCGTACTGGCATCGAAGAGAACGAAGCAGTATGCAGATTATTCCCTTTCGTAGCAAACTACCTCTTCCTGCAAAATGGACGTGGAACACGGTTCGGCGTCCGAGGGCAAGGGTCAGCACCTGGGCAAAGGCGAGAAGAAAGATGAATGCCTGGACAACTTTGCTACCCCGCTCCGACGGAGTAGCCCCCTTGTCCCCCGTAAACCGGGTGAATGTGGAAATGAGGCGAAGGTCAATGCGGCCCGGGAGATGGGCACCAATCAACCCGATCACACGAGAAATTCCGCCTTGCACGCACAGCCCTGGCCCCACACTCGCAACTCGAATTTTTCTCGCCATAGATTATGCCGCTCCGGGCCGACCCGGGCGCCTCACTGCGTGGCCACTCAGACCAGAACCGCCTTCGCCATTTCGACCTGGCTAGCGATCCAGGAATAGGTCTTTTGCAATCCCTCGCTCAAGGGTCGAGATGGGCGCCAGCCCAGCTTCTCAAAGATCAGTTCATTGTCAGAGTTGCGTCCTCGAACCCCAAGCGGACCGTTGATATGACGAATCCTCAACTTCTTGTCGGCGACCTCCATCACCAACTCCGCGAGCTGGTTGATGGTAACCATCTCTTCCGATCCGATATTTACGGGGCCGGTAAAATCGGATTCCATAAGGCGCCGAACACCTTCGACACACTCATCAACATAGAGGAAGGAACGCGTTTGCATGCCGTCGCCCCACATTTCGATTTCACCGCCTTCTGGCGCTTGTGCCACTTTGCGGCAAAGGGCTGCTGGCGCTTTCTCTTTTCCGCCTTCCCAGGTGCCATCCGGTCCGAAGATATTGTGGAAGCGGGCTATGCGCACCTGAACATCGTAATTGCGCATATAGGACAGGTAGAGCCGCTCACTAAACAACTTTTCCCACCCATATTCGCTATCCGGCGCAGCCGGGTACACGCTACTCTCCATACAAATCGGGTTGAGCGAATCCATCTGGTTAAACTCGGGATAGACACAAGCCGAAGATGAATAGAAAAAGCGCCGTACCCCAGCTTTGACGCCAAGCTCCAGGGTGTTTAGATTGATCAATGCGGAATTGTGCATGACCGCTGCATCGTGCTCGCCTGTGAATAAATAGCCGGCCCCCCCCATGTCTGCGGCAAGTTGATAGACGTCCTCGACCCCACTCACGACCTCGGCAACCACTTCCGGATCGCGGAGATCACCGACAACAAACTCATCTGCCGCTGAGTCGGAGTACTCGGGCCTTTTCAAATCAGCACCTCTGACCCAGAATCCTTCGGACTTCAGCCTCGTGACTAGATGGCTGGCAATGAACCCACCAGCTCCGTTAACAAGTATTCGTTTCAAGTGTTGCCTCCCTTTCAGATTGTTACCCATTGTTTTCAGCTGCAGACGTGTATGCGGCCGGCTGCTAGACAAAAGTCTCGCTAGACGATTGCGAACTCGGTTGCTTTTCGAGTGCATGCTCTCTGATGGGAGATGAGTCGTTCACTGCTCGGCGGTAGACTACCCGCGTCTGGCGCCCAACAACTTCGGGTGCACACTCAACGTTGACCTTTCGCATCCCATTCTCCCCGAACTTTTTCCGCAGTCCTTCGTTTTGCATCAGCTTGACAACCGCATCCGCCAGTGCATCGACGTCGCGTGGGGGAACAAGAAAACCGGTCCTACCGTGATCCACCATCTCGGGCAGGCCGCCAACCGTTGTGGCGACGACGGGCTTGCCAAAGCGATATGCGATCGAGATGATAAAGCTCTGCGAGGCCTCGATGTAGGGCAACACCACAACACTCGCGCGGCGGAACAATTCGGCACGCTTCTCGTCAGAAACGTACTCGTTGAGAACAATAAATCGGTCGGGATTGACCATCATGCGACGGTAACGGTCGAAGTCCTCGCCCGTGCCGGCAATAGCAATCTTTGTCTGGGGCGCCTTGGACGTAATCAGGGGCTCAGCCCGAATCAGATAGTCCAGGCCTTTATATGGCCAGATTCTCCCGAAAAATAAAACCAGCGGCTCCTCTTGCACATCCTCGGCGACGGTGATGTCAACGTCCCCGACAATGACATACGGAATAACGTGGACGGTATCGGCTGGAATCCCAAGCCTTTCGACCAGCGACTCCTTTACCTGCGGGGCATGAACGATCCGTTCTCGCGCTTGATGGCAGGCGCGATCGTAAACCCACTGGGGCGTCTTACCGGTGGCCGCGTCACCAACGTGGATCAGAGAATCATGCACCGTCAGAACAAGTGGGAAACGGCGCAATAGCGGGAGCCCTAGCAAGTTGAACCACAAGTGACCTAGTTGCAGGTGAATGACATCAGGCCTGAAGGCTCTGATTTGCCTCACAAGACCGATCACCATCCTGATTTGCTTGAAGACTTGTCTGATTCTTGGTTTATCGAAAATGCGTCGCTCAACCGAGGCGCTTAATAAGTGGAGATAGGGGCTGGCTTCCTCTTCGGGCATCAACAGAAGCACGCGGGTATCCTTGTTCTCGGCGATACCACTAGCCAACCGGACACAGTACTCCCCGAAATCAAATGCTACAAATGCTACTCTCATTTTGTTTTTTGTCGCCTCCGTCAACCAATGGCTAAAAGGGTGTCATGTGACGCAACGCTGATTGCTAAGAACAAACCGACCGAACAGCTCTGGATCAACCGGCAACGGCTACCCCACCGCTGATACGCCAATCACCGCGATGAGCGATTCCGTGACATGGATGAGACACAGTCGGGATCCAATACGGTCATCACGTAGGAACGCGACCGTGCTTACACTACAGGACGCTGATTATGGCAACAAGGTTTACGCTAATCTCTTTACGGGGAATTCACGAATGTAAATGGCTCACGCCGCAAGCTCTGCTTCCATAGAGCGGTCTCGGTGGCGATGTCACCAGGCTGCCTCACGGGCACAAAGGCCAACCGGATCAGTGCGATTATGGCGAGACACGCAAGGGGCGATACCTCTCCCGCTGAAGATTCGAGGAACCCGTCTACCACGCAAAAGATCAGGATGCCCGCAAGAAACGCAAAGTACGGATCCCGCGTGCGCCGATAAAAGCTGAAAGCACGCCCTAACCCCGCAGCCAGACAGAGTGCATACAGGATGATCCCGACTGCACCCAAAGTGAGGACATAGTCAACGTAGGTTGAGTGGCCGTCCGGTACATCCCATCCCTCTTTGTCTGCGATGACGCTTCTCACTTCCGGCGTCCAAAAGCCCCCGTAACCGTAGCCCTCGAGCGGGCGCTCACGAATGTATGGAACCAGATCTGCCCAAACACTGCTACGGCCGGCAAATGATTCCACACCGCCACCATCGTCTCTTCCCGGAAACAACTTTTGCTCGAGTCCCTGAAATGATCCAGCTACGGTCAGAAGCAGAACCAGCGACGCGACAATACCGGCAAAAGGTAAGACCATGGTTCTGGTGGTCTTTTGGCTGACCATAAAGGTGTATGTAGCAAACGCGAGTGCGGTGCCGGCTAAGGTCGTCCTCGAAGCAGTAAGAATGAGGAAAAACAGCCCAATCAGTCCGAAAGACACGAACAACCATTTACGCTGTTTCTCCAGCTTCGCTGCCACCAATCCAGAGAAGGCAAGGAGAGCACATTCAACTCCTTCCGCGTTAGGATGCTGGATCCCGGAAAAGCGATACCCCAACGCACCGGGGTGGAATATTCCTGACACTACCTCCGAGGTGATGGCGACCAGGAAAAATAGCGCAGTGGTGAAGAAAGTCCACAGTACGATCTGGCGCAGAGAAAGGCGACGCGCTAAGGCGGTCGCAAAAACACAGAGTATGACGAAACTCGTTAACCTCTTGAGTGTTAACGATAGATCTTGAGCCCACATGGTACTCATCAATGCCCAGGCCGTAAAGGCGAGAAGGAACCATCCCAGGGCGCCGTTAATTCGTAGGCGCGAGTCTGCTGGACGGCTTACAAGACTGACGATCGCCACGGCACACAGCGCGATGAGCGTCACCTCGCGAACAACGGGACCCTCCGCGCCTGCAACGACAATCTCGTCTGAAGCGTTGTAATTGTCCGCTGCCCTATGGATCGAAAGCGGCCAATGGAAAATTACAAATAACGCCAAGCTGACAAATAAGAACAAAAGCCACGGGAAATGGTGGCCACGATGGGGCGCTTTCGCGCGGGGTAAGTAGAGATAACTCATCTAACATACCTCCTGGTGGCTTGGTGTGTGGATTGGATATTGCAGAAATATTCCAGCCTTCACCAGAGACGTTGCCAGATTTGCCCCCAACAATCCGGCTGCCGCGCCGAGTGCGCCGTGGGTCCGGACCAGCCAGAGACCTAGCGTGAGCATAGTGACTAGGGCCACGAGATTAAGTCCAAAATCTACGCTTGCACGCTCCATGGCTAACAGGGCGCGCGAGAACGAAAAGCCCACAGCCGAGACCAGAAGGTTCAACGCCAGGACCGCGACGACCATGCCATTTCCCGCGTACCGGCTTCCGTAAAGTAAAGCAACAAAACGATCTCCCCAAAGGATTAGCACCAGGGTGAGCAGGCCCGCGGGGAGAGCCAACGCAGCACTTATCTTGAGTACTAATCGACGCAACCCTCGTTGTCCGTTCGACGCAAACTCATGTGCAGTTTTGGGGCCAAGGAAGTTCTGTAGCCCAAGTAATGCAGGATTGCTAGCCGACACGACGCCCACACACGCCGCAAATACTCCTGCGGCTGCTGCACCATGAAAAAACGCAAGCAGCCACGGGTACAGATTGGCGCTCGCAGTGTAGACTAAGCCGCTGGCAAATACCCACCTTCCAAATGTCCAATTTCTCCTAAGATCCTCAATTGATTGAGCAAGTCGCAGGCGAAAGGAGTGTTTCTCCAACCATAGCCACGAGAGGGCCGCTATCCCACAGACCGGTCCGATCACCCAGTACGCTGTCCTTGCGGAAAGCGCGCCGAGGCGGGCGAGAAGAAGCAGGCCGCCCACCTGAGCCAAGCCAACGCACATATCGAAAACGAGCACGGACCTGAGCTTTAGACCGGCAAAACACATGCGACGCACAAACTCGCGTAGCATGATCAACCCAACCGTAGCCCCCAATGCCCACAAGACAGTTCCGAGCCCGCGAGGGCCGATTCCGAACCTGGTTGCAAATGCGCCACAGGCCAGCCCAAGCATCCCCAGAAGTGAAAATACAATCTGATGCGCCAACGTGCTGCCCGCGTAAAGTGCATGGGCGCGTCCCTTAAGGCGCGGGGCGTACACCATGTAAGGTGTTGCGATGATTGAGGTTTGCAAGTCCGTCACTAACAGAATCAACGAAAAGCCCAGCATGTAGAGGCCGAACTCCTCTTTGGAGGAGGACCGGGCTATGATGACGCCAGTCACAAAGTTGGTGATGCTGGCAACCCCTTGATCGGCCAGGGAGAGGATCCCCTGATGTAAGGCCGTTTTGGGAGTGGAGGCTGCATCAAACGCCAGGAACCTCCGGCGTATGGGGAAGTGAGTTTCCCCATCGATGGTTCCAGGCGTCGCAATTACGGATTCGGCTCCTGTATCTTCCGATAGAGTTATCAACTCGTCCCGCCTCCCCACAACAAAGCTGCTGTATTAAGAGTCTTGCTCATCCGACTCTTCTTCCTCGCATCTACCGAACCAATTCAGGACTCCGAAAGTCACAATGCTCGGCCCCTAGGTCACCTTGCGGACTTTTCAGCTGTCATGGGCCTAAAGTCTCTTATAGATCCTTTCTGGGATTGGGAACGATCGATCGCGGAGAACGGTTCCCAACAACCGAACCCCCGCCGCTTCTAGGGACTCCTTTGCTCTGCGTGCGGTTTGCCGACGGGTCGTATTGGCTTCGACAACCAGAATTGCGGCGCCGACAACCTCACCAACAAGGGCCGCATCCCTACTAACGCCGATCCCGGGCGCATTCACCAGGAGATAGTCAAAAGCATCCATTAATTGCGTGAGGCGGTGACGAAGTTCTGCGGCCGTTAGAAGCACACCGCAATCGTTGGCCAGCAGATTTGTGCCGGCTAACCAAAGGTTGCCCTCGATATGGGCGCACCGTTCGCGAACAGAAGCAGAGCTGGGAAAGGGAATCGAGTTGCTGATACCGAAGGCACTCGACAGGTATTGCAAACGTACATCGGCATCAACGAGGCAAATCGACTTGTCGCTGATGGCTGTGAGTGCACGTCCGGCATTCGCGCAAACAGAACTGCTGCCACTACCGCCGTCGACTCCACAAAAGACGACTCTTCGCGAGGAACGTGGAGTCGTCGACAGGAAGACGGTCTGGACCAGATGCACGGTCTCCATCCCAAAGAGACGGACCGCCTCGGCAGAGGAAGCTTGCGTCGCGATAAGACCATCAGCCTCCCTGTGCAGAGGAAGACTACGGTCTACTTCTACCTCAAGCTGCTTCAATAATTCGAAATTGCGGCTCATTGCTGATTCCTCACTCCTTCGAGCCGGATGCGACCGCACCTGTTTCCGGTGCAGACGTCGCGAACGGGTTCGTGGCGGGTCGACTGGGCGCAGTCAGCCTTGCCCGGGGGCCAAGCGTGGATGCGTCAGGTTGAACGGCCTCAGCATTGGCCCGTGAGGCGGCAGGCAAGAATACAGGTGTCGCATGAGACCTGAGAAGTCGTACCTTTTCCTCAGGCTGAATTAGATCCGGACGGCCGAGTGCAGGATTAGTAATCCCCTGCGGCAAAGTATCCGTCTGGTTCACTAACGGCTTGCGGCGTGGAGTTTCGGAGTTCTCGGTGCTAGGGCGCTTTATGTTGTTGGTGCGCCGTGCGGCAAACTGCTGTTCGAGATCCGCGATGTTCGTCTGGAGCCGCTGAATCTTGTAGTCGTCCGGCGGGAGCGTCGCCCGCAAATCGGAAAGCTGACGCCGAAGGTCGGCTAGCCGTGCCCGGTTATCGCGCTCCGTCGCTTCATCCAAACCTCGGTTACTTTCGACATGGTGGACCGAATTCGGTTGTGAGCTGTGCCTCTCGCGTCTGTTGCTTTCCTCAACCGGCCCGCCACCCTTAACAGCAGCCGCCAAGGGTGCCTGATCGACGGAGGGTTTAACAGCACTGGCATCACGCGGGTCGCTACGCGGCGAAGGCAATGGAGCGCTTGCGGCGGTCTCTGGGACCGATGTCGCATACCGGGAGTGGACAGAGTCACCCTGGTGAGACCGAAACGTCTTAAGTTCTGAAATCCCGAGCACTCCCAGTCCCGTCGCGACCAGCAGCGCCGTCACTACCACAACCCATGGCCAACTCAGTTTCGCAACTCCATTTCGCGGTTCTGGACGGTAGATCTCTGTCACAGCCAGCTCACATGGAACCACCGGGGACCCTGCCGCAACCGGCATCAATTGCTGATCGGCAAGGACTTCGGCAATCATGCTTCCATCAACCTGCTTGCGCTTCAGGGCACAGCACAGTGAAAGCGCGTTGAAGCACACGTTATTGATGTTCCGGGGGATTCCATGACTAGCGTCCGTTATCCGACTGACAGCCTCAGGCGTGAACAGCGGCGGACCATCATATCCCACGAATTTGAGCCGGTGATCGATATAGGCACGTGTCTGGTCCGTCGTTAGTGGCTCAATCCGGCAGAAGGTCGAAATCCGCTGTCTAAGTTGTAACAGCGAGGGTTTCATCAACTTATCCGACAGCTGTGGTTGTCCCGCAAGAACAACCTGCATCAGCTTGGCCCGTGGCGTCTCAAAATTGGAGAGCAGGCGCACCACCTCAAGCGCCTCGTCGGACAAATTCTGCGCCTCGTCGATAACCACTACAAATCTGCGCCCCGCGCGGGCCTCTGCAACAACCGCGAGGTTTAGTTGCTCGTGCATCTCGGCATGATCGCGTCCGGGAACGATGCCGATATCACGTAGGATGTAGCTGACAATTTCCCGTGGTTCGCATTGCGGATCGATGTCGAAGATAAACGCGGTCCGCGCGGACGCCCGAATCTCCTCCAGGAAGCGGAACAGGAGTGTCGTCTTGCCCATCCCCGGCTGCGCAATCAGGGCAATAAAACCTCGATTGCTCGAGAAGCCATATTTCAGCGATGCCAGCGCCTCGCAATGCGAGGGGCTCTGATACAAGGACCGGGAATCTGGGGTTGCCCCAAACGGATCTTCTCTAAATCCGTAATATCGCAACAGCATCGCACTACTCTCCGTGTCTTGGAAGTGCAGCGAGCACGGGAGCCCCAAGGTAGTTCGCCAATTCATCTGGTGTACGGAAGGAGGGATCCATGAAATCGACTACGAACCCAGCAGAGAGGCTGAACGTTCCGGCTAAGAGCAAGGTAAGAAAAACGATGCTCAGAGGAGACTTCGTTGGCAGCGCGGGAACGATCGGTTCCTCTGCCAGGGCCACATTAACGATGCCGCGCTGGTCAAGAGCCTCATTGATTCGCGCCTCCTCCCGCTTCCGCGCATACAAAAGATAGTTCTCTTCTTGTGTCTTTGCGCTTCGAACAAGGTCCTCTTGGATGAGGGCATTCTGATCGAGGCGCTCTGCTCCTTCACGGTACTGCGCGGCAATGGAAGACGCGGAGTTGGCGCGTGATTGCAAGCCACTGAGCTCGGTCTGAGCTTTGGCGAGTTCATCTTTGACCCACTGGTAAGCTGGATCACGGTCAGAAGACTCCTCACGAATGGGCTTGCTTTCCTCCGTCGTGATGGCCTTCTTGGTTTCTGCGATCTGCTCGTCGACCGCCTGTACCAATGGGTAGGTAGGGGCGAACTTGGTCAGCAGGTCGGTTCGTTTCAGCTCCAGGTTGAGCAGGGTCGATTTCAATTGATCGAAAAGCTGAGGATTATCCAAAGTCCGGACCACAGTCGTCTCGCGCGGCTTCATCGTCAGCAGCTGTTTCTGCAAGGTTGCAATGCGCTGCTGCGTCTCGGCTAAAGCGCTCCGAGCCTGATGTGCGGCGGAATCAAAATCATTTGCCTGCCGGAGAGCGGAGTCTCGTTCCATATCTGCTGATACTACGCCCGTCTTCTTGGTGAAAGCGGTCAGCTTCGCCTGCGCCTGATCCAATCCTTGCTGATACAGTCGCATTTCCTGGTCGAAAAACTTGAATTCACCCGAGGAACGATGTACCTCCAAGTGCTTTTCCATGTATGCCGTTGCCAGCGTTGCAAGCACCCTCGCAGCCATTTTTGGGTCGCGTGATTGATAGCTCACCAGAATCACGTTGCTCTTGTGGCCTGGCGTGATCTTCAACTGCTTGCTCAAAACGCGTACCGCCTTTGCAATCCTTATCTCACTCTCGTGGTCGGCCGGCGCCCCCTGTGCGCCGCTTAGACCTGTAGTGATTACAACCTGGCGTAGCAAATCCTCACTGTTGAGGAATTCCACCTCGGAGTTGAGGTCTTCTTCGCTGACCTGGTCGTTATAGACCGGAGAAGGTGCATTGCTCGAGGCGGAAACGATCTCGTCTGGCCGCTGCCGCCGCACCAGGATCTTCATCTGGGCTTCGTACTTCGGAACCCACAGTCCGGATAGTGCTGCAGCTATGAGCACTAGAGAAAATGCGATCAACATCGCACGTCTCTGGCGAAATACGACAGCGAGGATGTCGCGCGCGGTCGGTAACGATGGCCGGTTATACACTTCAAGTGCTAATTCTTCAGTCTTCATGTTGTTCCCTAGCCTCACAAGATTCCCGGTCCCAGGTATGCAGACACACCGGAGGTCGGTAGAAAAGGACGAATCTTTGAGAGAGCATTTTGAGGCACGTACAGCATGTCCCCTGGTTGCAATCGAACGTCCTCTGACAAATTGCGCGAAGCGAGCAGTTTTTTGACGTTGATAAGCTTCGCCTCAAACCCCCCACCCGGCGCTGGGCGGAACAACACCACTTGCGAATGCTTCGACTTGTCGTCAAAGCCGCCTGCAATGGCGACCGCCTCCGTGACCGTGAGGTCACTGCGCAGGTCGTACTTGCCCGGCTTGGCCACCTCCCCGGACGCGATAAAATACGGTTTCTCAAAATCTTTCAATGAGACTGCAATGATCGGGTCGTGCAAAATGTTCGCATACGCGGTCTTCAAGGTTTCCGTCAGCTCCGGAACGGTTTGACCCTCGACAAAGACCGAACCAGCTCCCTTAAGAGTGATGTAACCATCCGGCTGAATCGCAACCACCTGGTTGAATTCGGGAGTCATGGCAAAATCCAGATCGAAGGTATCCCCCCTCCGTAGGCGATAACGAGGGTTCCGTTCTTGAAATCCTGGAACCCTGGCCGGTCCAGCGGCTGCCGATGGGGGACCAATTTCCGATGCGGACCGAGCAGCAACGTCCTGAGCGGCAACGCCCTGAGCGGTCGCTGTTATTGCCGCTGCCGCCACCAACCCTGCTAGCGTGATTAACCGACATGTCATTACGAACCTCAATCCCTTGATAACAGTGAATACCACAATCCAAGTGCGGTTTAGCGGACTAATCTACGCGCGCCTTCCCGAACAAAATATAAAGGTAGAAGCCTCTTTGTAAATCAAACATGGCTTCGCCATTCTTACTCGGATTCTGCCTTCCCATAGCTCGACTGCTTCCCGGCATCACTGAGCGAAGAAGAGGAGAGAACGGTTTATAACACATCCGGACTTGTGGAAACCCGGATAGTTAGTTGAGTGTTAACAAACGCGGTCTTTCCAGGTTGATCAAGGCCGAGACCAGTTCACTGAGTAATTAGTGGTAACTCAGCTAAAGTACTAATTGGGGGAGGGCAATATCAGGACAAACAATCTTCAGGACTCGCGGTACGTAGCTCCGGTGTCCATTCGTTGGGCTGTATCCAAATATGTGGTAGCCGAGAGCAATTGTAAAGGGGATATTAGTGATACTGGGTTATTTTAGGCATGCTGGGGGGGTATTTTAGGTAATGGTTACCGAGGTAAGTGACCGAGTTTGAACGAGGGTACTCAGACCAGGATTCGGGTGACCGCGAGGCGCCTGCTGACAAGCAATCAGCACCGCAATCAATAAGCTCCGACTCCCCTTACGACCAAGCCAGGGGTTGCCAGAATAATCTTGATATCCAGCAGCAGCGACCACTCGCGGATGTATTGCAAATCAAGCCGCATCATCTCTTCAAACGGAAGTTCACTGCGTCCATTGACTTGCCAGAGTCCAGTGATACCGGGGTATACGGCAGAGCGTCCCTCAGACCAGTCTGCGAATTCGCGGCTCATTCCATCCGGTCCCAAATCGCCTGCCGGCAACGGCCTGGGGCCTACCAGGCTCATCTCACCGAGCAGCACGTTGACCAATTGCGGCAACTCGTCCAGGCTGTAACGGCGAATGAAACGACCGACCGGAGTCACCCGCGGGTCCCGTTTGATCTTGAAGATATGACCTTGCTTCTCGTTCGCATGAGCCACGTGTGTGCGATCCATTGCCGTATACATGGAGCGGAACTTGAGGAACATGAAGTGGCGACCACCCCTGCCCACACGCGGCGCCTTGTACAGGATGGGCCCCTCAGACGTGAACTTGACTAGGGCTGCGATGGCCAGCATGGCCGGCCCCAAAAGAATGAGCGCAAACGCCGAGGCCACGAGGTCAAAGCCCCGCTTGACCATCTCTTGACCCTTGGTGAATGCTAAGGGGCGTAACTCGACTAGCGGCAAACCGTATTGATTGACGACGTTGACGCGACCGCGTTCGGGTGCAAAGTCTACGGTGCAATTGACGATGACGCCCATACGCGTGAACACCTTTTTACATTCGTCCAACTCTCCCGGAGAAATCGAACCGTTCAGGAGAATGATGCGATTGAGGTGCTCGCGATTGATGACTTCAGCCAGTTGTCCGGTAGTTCCCAGGATGGGCACGCACAGCGATAGGCCCTCTGCTGTATGACCTTCGGTAGTGATCAGGCCCTTGATCACGCTGGCCACATTGGCCGAGTTCATGAGGCTGACGAGTCGGCCCGCATGGGAACCATCTCCCAACAGGGCTGCCCGGATGGGTGAGGGCCAATGCCGCTCAGCCACCATGGCCGCGGCCACACTGACGCATCTCGCCAGGCCTAAACTGACAAAAACAAGCGGGGCGAAAATTATGAAGAACGAGCGGGAGACACCGGTTCCAAGCTGGCGTGAGAAGAAAGTCACAATGACGATAGTGCCGCTTGCCAGCAGAGCACCTTCGGCCGCGTTCACAACGCTATTCCATAGTCGGATACGGCCTTCAATCCGATAGAAACTGAGGCGCCAGGCCATGACGATCCACAAAACAAGGATCATCATGAGCGAAGGAGCCCAGACCGAAGCGGCGCTCCAGCTTACCCGTTGGCTGGTCAATGGGTTTAACAACACTCGCATCTGGATCGTACAGCTCCAGGCAGCCGTCACCGCGAGCAGATCCAGGACGAATTGCATGGTCTGATAAAAGCGTAGATTCCGGAGATGCATGAGAGCGGTTCTCCCCGTACATCTCCCTGGCTCCCGCCAGAGAGACATTCCTTCTTGCTGAGCAGTCAGAGCCTTTCTCAAATTAGATCAGGGGCGTCGTTGGCCACCGTAGCTGGAGAAGTGCAATAGAAGAGGGCAGTTTGGTGTTGGGACGCTCTCTTACAGTCAGAAACGTCCACCTGGGAAAAACGAGCCTGTTCCCGTCGCCGGGCCACCAATCCTGCGAGAGGTGATTGACCGGCGGGTTGTTTCAAAACTCAGTTGTTGCTGGCGATGAACGCCACCGCGTCCAGGTTGTCAGCCTTTGCGGCTTGGTCAGCCGGCTCCAGATCGTTAGCGTCCACTTCAACCGCTACGCTTCGCATAATCGCTTCGAGAGTGAGAACGAAGCGGAACTCGTTCTTTTTGCGCACTAAAATCCCTTCAACACCAGCCATCGATCCAGTCTTGATTCGCACTCTTTCGCCCACCCTCAAGTACGGGTGCGGCTCGACCTTGCCCATCTGGGCCCCAAGCCGTAAAGCGTCTATTTCAAAATGAGGGAGTGGCCACGGTTCCTTGGGGGAACCCACAATCGAGAGCACGCCCGGCATGCCGAGCACAGTTCCCCGTGCAGATCGGCTGATGCGTACGAACAGATAACACGGGAACAAAGGCAGTTCCAGCGTAATCGGGCTACTCTTCTTCCATTGCCGTACCGTCCGATACAGCGGCAAAAACGTTTCGACGCCGCGTTCCGCGAGCAATTCGGCTACATGCTTTTCGTGGCGGGGAGTGGTGTATGCAGCAAACCACTGTGGCGACGGGCCGTTCTCAGTGAAAACGGCACCGCCCATTTGCATGTTGGAGCTTACCTGGCAGATTTCAGACATGGCTTCGCCATCCTTACTCGGAAGGTCTCTTTTCCCGCAGTTCTTTCGGTCCTGGGATCGCAGTGCGATCACTCATAAGGGGACCGTTTATAGCACATGCAGGCTGTAGGGTTCTTCCCCGGTATTCAGTTCAATTTAAGGCAAATGCAATCGTTCCAATTTTTCCGTGGACCAATATAAGTTCACTGAGTATCGTGCATATCTCAGCTGAAGTCATTGACCGCGTGGGGGATTGCGCGGAGGGAATATCTATGGAGGATCACGGTTTAAATAAAAAAGGACCCGGTTGCATTATTTACTCTAAACTGTCCTGCAAATATGAATGAGCCCACACAAGTTGTAAAGAGGATATATAGCGGTACCGATAGGTTTTCGGTAATGGTTACCGGAACTACATACTTAGTGGGACGAAGAGTCTTTGAACAGGCCCTCTTGAGTCAGCTCAATACGGTAACCAACTCAGCGGTAATCTTGCCGTTACCAGCGATGATGCCTGCGAGTTGGATTTCGGTGACCAAAGATCTGCGGTAATCTCATGATTTCCATTGTCCCGCAGGCGGTTCGACATTACGATGACTGTACTCGTTGATACAGCACCAATATGCACTAAGTTCCAAAGTTCCTGGTTCTCCTGTTATTGCGGCCTCTGCTGAAGCGCGGTACCCCCTCCCACCTCGGCTCTGTAGCCAATTTGGTCACAGCTTCAACCAGACAGACAAGTTCTTCGGCCGGCACGTCACACCTCAAAGATTTGGAAAGGTATATAAATGCATACGCTTGCGGTAGCCCCCGAAATATCTGAGTCCCCCATAGCAGCCACCAAAACCAGGCTCGATCAGACAATCGACAACGTCATTGCCTCGCTCCCCAAGCTTGACCAGTTATCCAGCGAACAGCGTCGCGAGATAATCGCGCGTTATACATCGGTACTTGAGGGCAATTTTATCTATTGGATGACGGCGGCTTATCTTTCCGTACAGTCGGAAGAAGCGCGTCCGATCATCATCGATAATTTGCTTGAAGAAGTTCGTGATAGCCATCCAGCGATGCTCCGGAAATTCGCAATCGCAGCGGATGCCATCCCAACCAAAGACGATACGCTTGTCGTTCATGAAGAACTAACCAGGGCTCGTCTGTTTTTCGGAAAGCTTTCGGGCGTGCAAACCCTGGTTGCAATGGCCTTTTTCGAAGGCTTCATCCAGAAATTTATGGCGTATCTGGCCGATCTGGCGATCGCGCAAGGTTCGTCTGAGCTCGAGTACACAGACGTTCATGGCGTTTGCGACATCGCCCATACAGAAGGTTTGATCCAAGCGTTGTCTACAGAAATGACGTTAAGCCCACTCGGTCCGGACGCGAACATATTCGAAGGAGTTGAACTTTTGGAAGCACTCCTCAACCGTGTCGTATACGGTAATAATGCCGTAGCGGTCTGAGG
>DASRRN010000496.1:0-12783 GCA_035695685.1 Acidobacteriaceae bacterium
TGATAACAGGCCGCTTCAGAAGACGCAATGGGCCCCCGGCCAGGAACAGGATGACCGC
Source organism: Acidobacteriaceae bacterium (assembly GCA_035695685.1). Taxonomy (GTDB): domain Bacteria; phylum Acidobacteriota; class Terriglobia; order Terriglobales; family Acidobacteriaceae; genus PALSA-350. The sequence continues at coordinate 59 of DASRRN010000496.1, forward strand.
AGCTGAGCTTCGTTTGCTTCCTATCGCTTCAAACGGAGAGCTCTTGACTTCCAAATGAATTTTGCGATTAATACTTGTCTCCTAACCTTAACGGCCTGTTTCGTAAGTACACGGTGACATTCGTAAGTTAAGCAAACCCAGGGGCTGAGTGCCACCCAGTTCCCCTCTTAGCCACGGAGGGCACGACTCCGTCCAAGCAGAGACTTTTCCCTAGACTGTTCAGCCGTACCGTAAAAATCAGGGCTGTTGGAGACCTTTTTAGCCCAGATCCCATCAAGGCCCGGAGGGCCGCCCGCTAAACTTAGCCCAGCCCGAAGGGCTGGGCTCTCGAGTTTCAGTTTTGGGTTTTGCTTTGTATCAGGGCACGACTTCAGTCGTGCCGTAAAGGAAAGAGAATTGGGCTTCAGCCCCTGCAATGGCAATCCTGCACGAAATGCATTGCGCATCTATCTATGGTTCAGGACCCCGTTAAAGCAGGACTGATACGCCTACTTGGCAGAAAAAAAAGCGCAGGGGCTAAAGCCCATGTCTTTGTTGACCTTGAGCGGCACGACTGAAGTCGTGCCCTGATACAAGCATCAGACCGGTGACTCCAGAAAACTCGCGCATTTCCGTAGATTTGGATGTATCCACCCTCTCCGAAATGTAGAAACTCCAGACCCCGGACTTTAGTCCGGGCAAGCGGGTTTTCAAACCCGCGTGAACGTTCCGGTATATAAATTCAGGGCTTTACAGGCTGCGGAAAAAGGTCGAACAGGGGGCGAAAGCTGTTCCCTCAGCGGCTAAAGCCGGACCTGTTTTCAATCTTTTACGGACGGCCTGAAGGCCGTCCCCTTCAAAGAATTCGGTTTTTCCGCAGCCTGTTTAGCCCCTGCGGCGGGGCGTCCAATTCCATTCCCAGAGACGCCGATGACCACGCAATCAACAAAGAAACCGCAGACTCTCCACTCCGTCCGAACCGGACCGTCTACCGGCTGCGGGTCGGAAATCTGAGGGCAACTATAAGGGAAGTCCATGAGGCTCAGGAAATCCATTAAGCTCAATTGAAGATAATAGTCACGTGTTAAGCCCTCCCCACTATGAAGACTCTGGACATCTCCATCACAGGTGAAATCAACCTCGACCTGATTTTGTACGGATTACCTGAAGTGATGCCCGTGGAAAGGGAGTTGCTGGGAACGGATTTCCAGGTCACGCTGGGAAGTTCTTCTGCAATCCTTGCGCACAATCTTGCCGTACTGGGAACGCATGTCGGCTTCGTCACCCTGGTGGGGGAGGATGCGCTGGGCAAAATCGCCCTGGAACGGCTGGGCGAGAGCGGCACCGACCTTAGCCGGGTGCGCGTGAGTAAGGACGGCACCGCTACGGGCGTTACGCTGGTTCTGCCTCACGGAACCCCGCGGCACATCCTCACCTATCCGGGAACCATGGCGGATATGCGCCTGTGCGATCTGGATATTGACTACCTCAAATCTGCGAAACACTTCCATCTGTCGTCGCTGTTTCTCCAGCGCGCTTTGGAGCCGGATCTCCCGGCACTCTTTAGAGATTTGAAGAACGCTGGCTTGACGATTTCGCTTGACACCAACGATGATCCCAGCGGCCGATGGAGTGGCGTGTTACCCAAATTGCTCGAATACGTCGACGTACTCTTGCCCAACAAAGGAGAGGCCTGCCGCATGGCAAAGAAGGAGTCCTTGGACGAGGCGCTTAACGAACTCGCGCGGCAGGTTCCCTGCGTGGCGGTAAAGTGCGGATCGCGAGGATCAGTCGTTCGGCTGGGCGGAGAGACGCTTACCGTGAGTGCGGTCAGCGTGAAGGCGCTGGATACCATTGGCGCCGGAGACAGCTTCAACGCAGGATTTCTGTTCGGTTGGCTCCAGGGGTGGCCTGCCGATCGATGTGCTTACGCAGGGAACGTCACCGGAGCGCTCTCAACACTTCGGGTGGGTGGAACGGAAGCATTTCGAGACAGAGATCTGGTGCAAAGCTTTTTGCAGCTACATTCTTTTCCTGGACATGGGAGCAAGGATTGACTGAATCCAGCAGGCAAAATAGAGCTTTTTCGCCCATAGCTGGATCGAATCTGTGGTACCTCTATAGATCACCCCCTGAGCTCGTCGTTCATCCTGAACGGAAGGAGATCTGCCCCCGGATGACGAGCGAGTCCAGCGATCCTCAGCTACGACGAAACTCGCTCGGGCTTCCGGAACTGCTGTTCCAGAGCGTTACCCACATCGCTCCGGCCAACAACATGGTGTTCACCTATCCGATCATCGCCCTCCAGGCGGGACCGGATATGCCGATCTCCTTTCTCCTGGCTACCACCATCTGCTTCTTTATTGGAAACACCGTGGCGCAGTTTTCCCGGTACATGCCATCGAGCGGCGGCTACTATTCCTTCGCCACCCGCGGGCTCGGGCCACGCATCGGCTTCATGGCCACCTGGAGCTACCTGGTGTATGACCTGATCGGCGGCGCCGGGTCCAGCGGTTTTCTCGGGTACCTGCTTTCGGACACAGTGCGGACGGGGTTCGGCGTCAACATTCCGTGGTGGGTGATTGCGTTGATTACTTTTGCCGTGATTTGGACGATCACGCACTATGGCATTCAACTTTCGGTGCGCGTCACGTTGCTTTTGGGTGGACTCGAGTTGCTGATCATGCTCGCGCTCGCGATCACCTTTCTGATCCATCCGGGACCCGGTTCCAACTACGTTGCACCCCTCGATCCGTCGGCAGCGCCGCATCATCTTGGCGGCATTCTGGCGGGAATGGTCTTCTCCATCCTCTCCCTCAGCGGTTTCGAAGGGGCAGCGCCACTGGCCCAGGAATCGCGGCGGGCAGGAAAGTTCGTTGGCCAGGCGGTGCTTCTCTCGCTGGTGGTTATGGGCATTTTCTACGTCTTTACTTCCTACGCAAGCGCGATCGGTTGGGGAACCGGCGACATGGCAGCCTTCGCTGCCCACCCAAACCCATACTATGCACTGGGCCACAAGCTATGGGGAATGGGCTGGTGGTTCGTGGTGCTGGCGCTGATCAACAGCGCAATCGGCGTCGGTCTGGCCTCCACCAACTCCGCCTCTCGTGTCATGTACACCATGGGCCAGGCGGGCACGCTTCCCAAGCCTTTCGGGCGCGTCCATCCGGTGCACCAGACACCCACGTTCTCTATCGCGATGGTGCAGATCGTCGGCATAGTAGCGGTGCTGCTGGTGGGGATCTTGTTGCGACCCGCCTATATCTTCGGCCTGCTGGAAACGATTGCCACACTGGCGGTCATCATCATCTATTGCGTGGCAAATCTAGCCCTCACGGCATACATCCGCCGCGAACATCCAGCCAATTTCAGCATTTGGCACCACGTAGTTTCCCCCTGGATCGGGACCCTGGCCCTACTGCCGGTGCTTTTTGTGACGGTGTACCCCGTGCCTGAGTGGCCGTATAACCTCGCACCCTATTTTCTCGTGTTGTCGCTGGTGGTGGGATTTGGTTATATGCGGTGGCTGGAAGCGCGCAATCCGGGAGCGCTGCTGCGGGGCGCGACCATGCTGGTGGGCAATCGCAGCTCCGCGGAGGGCGACGTGGACTGGGGTGAGCCCGTAGCTCCCCGACGAGCTTAAAGCGTTCGCATACCACGCATATCACGCACATATTTCCTCGCCAGAAGCCCTGAACAAAGGCTGAGCGCGGTGCCTCGTCCAGGGGAGAAAAGCGCGGAACCGACGGTTAACGAAGGATAAGGAGTTTGCCGCCCCGCGTTCCGCACCAGGGTTCCACCCGCTGATGCCGGAACAGGCTGCGGGCGGGATGAGCAGCCCTCACGAATGAGATTTATTCGCGTAGCGGAATAAGTTACAAACCGTTGACATCCTTGTGACAACTGCATCCGGCCAAGAACCTATCGTTCTCTTTAGGCAAGGAGAATGCGTTGCCCAAGTCCCGCAAAATTGTTTTCTTTTTCCCGTCGTTCGCTAGTTCCGATGCGACGGCGCCCCTGGGTATCCTGGCTGTTTCTACGCCCTTGCTTCGTGCCGGGTTTGAAATTTGCCTCATCGATTCGACGATTACTCCAAACTACAAAAAACGCGTGCTCGAAGAAGTGCGTGATGCCCTCTGCCTTGGTATCTCTCTTGTGACCGGACCGATGATCCGGGAAACGGTTGAAATCGCACGCGCCATCAAAGAGTGGAATCCCGAATTCCCCATCATCCTGGGTGGATGGCACCCCTCGCTCCTGCCTACACAGACGCTGGAGGCCCCATATATCGACTATGTAGTTCGCGGACAAGGCGAAGATTCTCTCCTGGAACTTGTCAGCCACATTCAGAAAGGCTCAGCGCCTGATTTTGTTGCGGGCATCGGCTTCAAACGCGACAACAAGCTGATCTTCACTCCGGAACGGCCCCTCAGGCCACTCGTTGACATGCCCCCAAAGGCCTATCACCTGGCGGACTTCGATGCCTATGAACGGGTGTGCGGAAAGCGCTGGGCAATGTATACCTCGAGTCTCGCCTGCCCATTCAATTGCGCTTACTGCACCAACGCGGGGGTCTATGGACGCAAGTGGAACGCACTTCCGGCGGAACAGTTCGTGGAAGAAACAGTCGATCTCAGCCGCAGATACGGTTTGGAAATGCTGTGGATTGTCGATGACAACTTTTTGGTGGACCTGGACCGGGCGCGAGCGATTTCTGAGGGACTTGTACGTGCCGGCGCACAGTTCAAGTGGAGTATTCAGGCAACTACAAACCTCACCGCGCGCCTTTCTCTCGAAGACCTGAAGCTGCTGCACAAGAGCGGACTACACCAGATTTGCCAAGGTGCGGAATCGGGGTCCCGGAAAGTCTGGAAGGCCATGAATAAGGACTTTCAGGACTTCCCAACCATCTATGAAAGTGCGGCCCGATGCCTGGCCGCGGGGATTCGCCCATCGTTCAACATTATTTTCGCTTTTCCGGGAGAAGGGGCGAAAGAGCGAAAAGAGACCATCAACTTTGTGATGGACGTATGCCGGCGTTTTCCCGGAGCTGAGTTCTGGACCAATATTTTCACCCCGTATCCGGGCGCTCCCATCATGGATAAGATTGCGGAGCTCGGCGTCCAGACGCCAGACTCGCTGGAGGGTTGGGTCGACTTCTTTCCCCGCTACACCAAGCTTCCATGGTTGAATGGCCGCGATCATGAGGAATTGCAGGTAATGCGCGACTACCTCCGCATCGCCTTTGATCGCATACCCATCTCGGCGGACACGCGCAAACCCATTACCCGGCTGGCGCAGAAATGCATCTCGCTGCCCGCACGCTGGCGTCTGGACCATGGCGCTTACCGCTTTCCCGTAGAACTCTGGCTGAATAAGAAGCTGAAAGAGCATACCGCCGCACTCAAGCCTGCGGTCGATGCTAAGCGGCTGGAGCCGAACGCGGTGGAGGCTACATGCTGACCCGGGGAAAAGTCATCCTCTTCTACCCGGCTTACGACGGGCCGCCGCTTGGGGCCCCGCTTTGCCTGCTCGCCCTCGCCTCTACCTTACGCCAGGCGAACTTTGAAGTAGTGATGATCGATGCGGCGATTGATCCTGATTATCGAACCCACATTCAACGTGAAAGCGTGGATGCACTGTGCCTCGGAATCTCTGTACTTACCGGCCCCATGATTCGGGGCGCCGTGGAAATAGCCACCGTGATCAAGAGCGAGCTTCCCAGGCTGCCCATCGTCTTTGGCGGTTGGCACCCGACTCTCCTGCCGGATGAAACATTGAGCGAGCCCTTCGTCGACATTGTGGTTCGCGGGCAAGGCGAAGTCACCCTGGTGGAAGTGGCCGAGTCGCTGCTCCAAAAGAAACCACTGGATATGATTCCCGGAGTCTCGTGGAAGAACAACGGACGTCGCGTACATAATCTGGATCGCCACGTGGAACCGTTGGATGCGCTTCCCATTCCAGCCTTCGACCTGACCGATTTCGATGCTTATGAGAAGCTCAGCGGATCCAGAAAAATTGGATATGCCACCAGCGTCGGCTGCCCGTATGCCTGCAACTACTGCACGGACATGGTCTTTTACAAGCGCCGATTCAATGCCCTCTCAGCCGAACGGGTAGTTTCTGAACTTACTGACCTGGTGAGCCGTTATCGCATCGAAGAAGTTGCTCTGCTCGATTCAAACTTCCCTGTCCAGCTTACCCGTGCACTCGAAATTGCCCGGGGGATAATCGCCTCCGGAGTCAAGTTTCGCTGGACATTCCAGGCTTCCACTGACTTCCTCTGCCGCATGAGTGAAGAAGACGTGATCTTGCTGGGCAAGAGCGGGGTATCCCACATGGGCTTCGGCACCGAATCCACTTCAGAGGCGGTTCTGAAGTTGATGAATAAACGGCACCAGCGAGTGAACGAGATGTACGAAACCGCGCGCAAGGCCAACCTTGCCGGAATTCGAGTCACGTTCAATCTCATCTTCGCCTATCCCGGTGAGACCGAAGCCGACCGCACCATCACCTTTCAAACCATGAGCGATATTGCGAGGCAATTTCCGAATGTGAGCTTTTCGCCGAATATCTTTACTCCCTATCCTGGAATTCCTATCTGGCCGCAACTGCGTGAACTTGGCGTGCCCGAACCTCACTCGTTGGTTGATTGGATGGAGATGCCGCTGGGCGCCAATATGCTTCCCTGGCTGAAAGGAAAAGAGCTTGCGCGGCTCAATCGCATGGTGGAGTACTTCCTGCTCAACAGCCAGATATGCCGGCCGCCAGCAAACCTTTCGCGAGTACGGCATGCGGTTCAGTCCATCATCCGATTGCCGATCCGATGGCGGTTGAACTCGAACCGCGGCTTTTTTCCCTGGGAGCTTTGGCTTGCAGCTCTTTCTGAGAGATTCGCTCAACGGCGTTCACTCATCACCGGTCAAGAACTTCCTAAACTACCTGCAAGTGCGTGTTAGCTAAATGGACTCTTTGAGGTAACTTGTGGCGGATATCCTGTTGGCACATTCTTATCATCTCTCTTACGACCCCAAGCAGGTGCGGAAGATGCAACCGTATCCGCCGCTCGGTACGCTCTACGCGGCCACGGCTCTGAGAGAGCATGGATTTTCCGCTGCGGTATTCGATCCCATGCTGCAAGACCCCATCCGCGGCTTTCTGGAGATTTTGCTGCAGCAGAAGCCGGCGATCGTTGCGGTCTATGAAGATGACTTCAACTTTCTTTCGAAGATGTGCCTGACGCGGATGCGCGAGCTCGCGTGGCAACTCGCACAGATAGGGCGAGACGCGGGAGCCATTGTGATCGCTCATGGATCGGACGCAACTGACCATGCCAAAGAGTACCTGCAGAATGGAGCCGACTTCGTTCTGGTGGGTGAGGCGGAGCAAAGTCTGGTGGAATTGTGCGCTTCCATCCTAGCCGGAGGTGCGCTCTCAAAAGAAATAGCTGGAGTCATTCACCTCGACGCTGAGGGAAAGCTTTGTCAAAGCTCGGTCAAGTCGCCACTGAACGCGAATTGGAAGAACCTGGTGAAGCCGGCGCGCGAGTTGGTCGATCTCGAGCCTTATCGCGATGCATGGGTAAAGGCTCATGGCTACTTCTCCACGAATGTTGTGGCGAGCCGCGGATGCCCTTACCGGTGCAACTGGTGTGCCAAACCGATTTCTGGAAATAAGTTTCAGCTCCGCCCTCCCCAGCTCGTGGCGGATGAAATTCGTGAGCTCAAGGAGGTTTACGGAGTAGAGCATATCTGGTTCGGAGATGACATCTTCGCCCTCAACCTGCACTGGGTCAAACAATTCGCGGATGAGATTGAAGCACGGAACTGCGCATTGCCTTTCAAGATTCAATCCCGGGCCGATCTCATGAGCGTGGAAACAGTGGCGGCCCTAAAGCGTGCAGGCTGCGCCGAAGTCTGGATGGGTGTTGAATCCGGATCGCAGCGAGTGCTGGATTCCATGGATAAGGCTCTGCGCGTGGCAGAGGTGGAATCTGCTCGCGCGAGGCTTAAGGACGCAGGTATTCGCGCCTGCTATTTTCTTCAGTTTGGCTACCCCGGAGAGCATTGGGAAGACATCCAGCAAACGATAGCACTGGTTCGCAACACACGCCCGGATGACATAGGAGTTTCATTTTCTTATCCTCTCCCCGGCACTGCCTTCTTTGACCGCGTGCAGGAGCAGATTGGCTCCAAGAAAAACTGGACCGATAGCGATGACCTATGCCTCATGTTCAAGGCGGCGTACAAAAACGAGTTCTATCTCTCGGTACGCAATGCCCTCCACGCTGAAGTGGACTCGTGGCACAGCAACGACCCCAAAGTGGACCTGATTTCCCTTTGGAACAAAGTATTCGCGCTGGAAAAGACCAGCAAAGAGTCTGAAGCGACCAGCTTCGCGCCGTATGAAGCATCTGCCTCAGGAATCAGCACGGACCAGCTTGTTCATCTGCAAGCCGCTCAACCGTCGCGATGAGGAAGGATACAAATGGCTGAACTTTTACTGGCACACGGTTACTACCTCTACGAGGATCCTAAAGAGCTTCAGATCATGAAGCCTTACGCCCCCCTGGGCATTTTGTATCTGTGCTCACACCTGAGACAGAAGGGTTTCGACGTTGACGTATTCGACACCACCTTCTCCAGCAGGGAGGGACTCTTTCACCATTTGCGCACCGAGAAACCTTCTGTCCTGGGGATCTACGCGAACCTCATGACTCGCAAGAACGTGGTCGAAACGCTCAAGGTTGCGCGGGAGGCGGGCTGGAAGACGATTGTCGGTGGTCCTGAACCTGGCGCTTATGCGTTGGAATACCTCCAGGCGGGAGCGGACTTCGTCGTGTTTGGCGAAGGTGAGTTCACGGTAGAAGAATTGCTGGAGTCATTCCGTTGCGGGGCCACAAATTCCTACGCAACGATTGCGGGCATCGCTTACCTCGATTCCGCGGGTACGATGCAGGAAACCGGGCAACGTACCCAGATTTCCGATCTCGACAGCCAACCCTGGCCGGCTCGCCAGGCTATCGATATCCACCGTTACGTCAAGACCTGGCGGGATGCGCACGGAAAAGGATCGGTCAACTTCATCACCGCCCGCGGCTGTCCTTATAAGTGCCGCTGGTGCAGTCACCAGGTTTTCGGCCAGACCCATCGCCGGCGCAACCCGATACTGGTGGTTGACGAAGTGGAATGGCTGCTGAATACCTACAGTCCTGACATGGTCTGGGTCTCCGACGATGTGTTTACTATCAACCACAGATGGCTTCGCGAGTACGCGGCGGAGATGCGATCGCGGGGCCTCCACATCCCTTTCGAGTGCATCTCGCGCGCCGATCGCCTCAACTCCGAGATGCTTGATCTACTTGCCGAATTGGGCTGCTTTCGCGTCTGGATCGGTTCAGAAAGCGGATCGCAGCGCATTCTCGACTCTATGGATCGCGGAGTCAAGATCGAGCAAGTGCAACAGGCAGTTGCCATGAGCCGGGAGCGGGGCATTCAAAGCGGCATGTTCCTGATGTGGGGATACGAGGGAGAAGATCTGGAGGATATTGAAGCGACGATTCGACACGTAAGCACCTCGCAGCCCGATATCTTCTTCACCACGGTGTCTTATCCCATCAAGGGCACGCCTTATTACAAGAAAATGTCTGACCGCCTGGTTCAGCTGCAACCATGGGCAACGAGCTCGGATCGCGATCTGAAGATCAGGGGCAGGCACTCGCAGAAGTTCTATAGCTACGCTGACAGGTTGCTTAAAGAGGAAGTACAGCTTGCCCGTTTGGCCGGGACACCGGCAGCAAATTCGGAGAGCGCGGCCAGTCTTCGCCAGAGTATCGATCAGGCTCGAGCCGGGTTGCTCTCGACTGTCTCGGAGGTGGACGCATGACAGTCGCATCTGCGGTCGAAAACCAGACGGCGCTGGCGTTTGACAGCCTGGCCGCGAAGTACGATGACATTTTTACGCGATCGATGATCGGCCGTGCCCAACGCGGCGCCGTTTGGGAAATCCTAACCGATACGTTCGAACCTGGCTCTCACATCCTCGAACTCAATTGCGGTACCGGGGAAGATTCCCTCTTTCTCGCAAAGCACGACATTTCCGTCGTAGCCTGCGATGCATCGGAACGAATGATCGAGACCGCCCGTCAGCGCATGCACTCCGAAGACCCGGGCGCGCCGATTCAATACAAGCTTCTTGCCACCGAGCATCTGTGGAAGCTTGACCACGAAAATTTGTTCGACGGTGCATTTTCCAACTTTTCCGGGCTGAACTGCGTAGCGGATCTTAACCAAACTGCACGCGACCTGGCTGCCCTGGTAGCGATGGGCGCGCCCGTTCTGATCTGCCTTTCTACCCGGTTTTGTCTGTCGGAGATCGTCTGGTTTGCTCTCCATGGCCAGTTCCGCAAAGCAATCCGGAGGTTTTCAGGATTCGCAACCGTGAAAGTGGGGAATTTCACCGTCAACGTACATTATCCGACCTTGCGAGCGGTCAAGCGTTCATTTTCCTCATTCTTTCGTATGCGTTCGTGCACCGGGATCGGCATAACAGTTCCACCTTCGTATCTGGAACCGATCGTTCGCAGATACCCTCGACTGCTCGACCTGTTTCGCCGGATCGACCGAGCGATTTCTCATCTGCCTTGGTTCCGAACGGTCGGAGATCACATGCTCATCCATTTTGAACGGGTGGAACCGCAATGCTATTAAGCCAGGAGATGAAAGCCAAGGACCATTTTCGGGAACAAGGCACAGGCATCATGCTGCGATGTCCACATTGCTTCGACTTGATCGGCTACCTGCCGGATAAAGATGCTGTACCACTTGACTGCTCAACCTGCATGTCGAGGCTGGTTTGTGAGCAAGGCATCTGGAGGGCGCTGCTAGCGGAGCGCGCGGTTCGATATGCCCGGTTTGTGCGGGAGTATGAATCGGTTCGAGCTTCGGAGGGCCGAGGAAGTACAACCGACGACTACTATCTTGCGCTTCCCTATCGCGATCTTTCTGGTCGCCTCAGTGCTCAGTGGGCACTCCGCGCTCGTACTTTCCGCTATATCGAGCGAAAGATTTTGCCCCGCTTCACTCCCCTGTCGCACTATCGTCTGCGTATTTTGGACCTGGGCGCAGGCAATGGCTGGATGAGTTATCGTCTCGCAAGCCAGGGCCATGCACCCGTCGCGGTGGATCTACTCACGAACGATCAGGATGGTCTGGGGGCCGCCAGGCATTACAAACAGCGGCTAGGCACTCTATTCCCGCTCATTCAGGCGGAGGTCGACAATCTGCCTTTTGCCGATTCCCAATTTGATCTGGCGATCTTCAACTCCTCGTTTCACTACTCCGAGAATTACGAAAAGACCTTCGCTGAAGCGCTTCGCTGTATCCGCGCTCGGGGTACGGTGATCATCGCCGACACTCCGTGGTATAGCGATGAGTGGAGCGGTCTGCGCATGCTTGACGAACGCCGTGCATTATTCATCAAGCGCTATGGCTTTCCGTCCGACGAACTCAAGAGCCTGGAGTACCTCACCGACCAACGTCTGGGGGCCATGGAGCGTCGCTTCGATATTCAGTGGCAGATACATAGGCCTTTTTACGGGATCCGCTGGCATATGCGGCCGCTGCTGGCGAGATTACGCGGCACCCGCAAGCCATCACGCTTCAGGATCTACTCCGCCAAGGTAGTGAAATGATCATCCTTTTCCACCCTCGAGCCACCAAGCCTCGCAACTGCCGGCTTCCGCTTGCTGTACTGGCGCTTGCGGCGGTCCTGGAAGGCCGCGAGGAATACAGGATTATTGATGGCAACCTGGAGGAGGATCCTACTGGCGCAATTCTGGCAACGATCAATCTTCACCAGGTTGAGCTTCTCGGTGTTTCTTGTATGCCGGGGCCGCAAATGGTGGCGGCCATGGAAACCTGTCGCGAGATACGCCGCCTTCGTCCAAGTGTGCGTATCGTCTGGGGTGGCTACTTTCCTTCTCTTTATCCGGATACCACGCTCAATGCAAAATATGTCGATTACGTAGTGCGTGGCCAGGGTGAAGATACCCTGCTCGAGCTGATCGACGCACTGCGAGGAAAACGTGAACTCGACTCCATTCTTGGCTTGTGCTACAAGGATGTTTTCGGGTTTCATCGCACCAACCCCGAACGGCCGATGAAGGGCCCGGACGAATTTCCCTGGTCGCCCTTTCATCGTCTTCCGGTCGAGAAGTATCTGCGGCCCTCCTTTTTCGGCAAGCGTACCGCGGTCCATCATGCCAGCATCGGCTGCCCTTTCAACTGCAGCTTCTGCGGTGTCCACGCCGCCTATGGACGAGCAGAACGCATGGAATCGCCAGAGCGGACAGTCAGGATCCTCAACTATCTTGTGGCCCGCTATGGCGCAGACTCCGTCCAGTTTTACGACATGAATTTCTTCCTACGAGAAGATCACGCGCGTGAGCTCGCCGATCGCCTGGCGCCGCTCAACCTGCGATGGTGGTGTGAAGCGCGCGTCGACATCATGGCTCGTTACTCCGATGCGACCCTGGAGGCGATCAAGAAGGCAGGCTGCGCGATGATTTTCTTTGGCGCGGAATCCGGCTCCGATTGGGTGCTGAAAGAGATGCAGAAAGACATCACGACCGAGGAAACGGTGGCGATGGCCCATCGTACGCGGCAGTTCGGCATCATTCCTGAATTCTCATTTGTCATTGGGAACCCGGGAGATCCGGAGCGCGATACGAAAGAGACGGTGAAGTT
>DASRRN010000497.1:0-12751 GCA_035695685.1 Acidobacteriaceae bacterium
ATCACGCTGGTCGGCAGTGACCATCGAAATGGCCGCCAGCATCGAGATGGAGTGTTTTTAAAGTCGTAGTAGGTGGAATCGGAAGATTGAGGGCCGGGCCTTTTGGGATGGGACCGAAGAGGCCTACACGTAGAATCCTGAGCGAACCGATCTCACCACGATTACGCCACAAGGGGCTCCAGGCACAAACTCGATCCCTTTCTCGGCCACAGCTGGATCTATCGGTTACATAAGTACTCTCTCTTACCGTCCGGCAAACAGCCAGAGGCCTGGGTTGGCATAGTTCGCCGGGTTGGCATAGTTCGATAGTTCGATAATTCGGCTCAGGATGCACCAAAACCGCGTCAATTTGCTGGCGATGAGGTCGACTGGCTACGCATCTCCCAGACTAGACCCAACGAGCTATCGACGATAACCCGTTAGTTGTAGAAACGGCGCTCGTGGACTGCCTGTCCTTTATAAATGAGGGGCTTCGGCCACCCCCCGCGACACTTCTCGTCAGCGATTTCGCTTTTTCCTTTAATATTTTGTGGAGACAAATCGTTCGCGAAACTAATCTCGTGAGCTGAAGGGTTATGGCTCCATGTTTTGAGCGCGAATCGATTCCACGGCCCGATTGGATTCGATCTTCAGATTGACTTCAAACGAAAGTACAGAACAACTTAAGCCGTCGCTGGTTCAGGAGAGACCATGAAGAAAAGCGAGGAGCGCAACGCGGTCGCGAGTGCTAACGGCGGTCCGTCAAGAAGCCTGAAGAACAGCGAAAAAAATGGGAATATCAGTGCCGTTGCTGAGCAGGCCGATGCCCACCTGGATGTGATCCTGGCCAAGCTCCAAGCCGTGCGAGATGGAAACTTCTCCGTCAGGTTGCCTGGTTCCTGGATTGGGCTGCCGGGAAAAATCGCAGATACGTTTAACGAGATCGTCGCAGCCAATCAGCAGATGGCTAAGGAACTCAGACGTGTCGGCCAGGTGGTGGGCAAGGAGGGCAGGACAAGGGAGCGCACGCGGTTCTATGAATCGAGAGGCGCATGGGGCGAAATGGAAGTTTCCGTGAATACGTTGGTGGAAGATCTCCTCCGGCCAACTACGGAGGTCACTCGGGCCATTGCCGCAGTGGCCCAGGGCAACCTGGCACAAACCGTGCGACTCGACGTCGATGGGCGGCCGCTCGAAGGGGAATTCTTCCGTTCTGCAGAGATCGTAAACACCATGATCCAGCAGCTAAGCGTGTTCACTTCGGAGGTGACGCGTGTGGCACGAGAGGTCGGCACCGACGGCAAACTCGGCGGTCAGGCACAGGTGCCGGGAGTCGCCGGAACGTGGAAGGACCTCACGGACTCAGTTAATTCGATGGCCAGCAACTTGACTGGTCAGGTGCGCAATATTGCCGAGGTTGCTACCGCTGTCGCCAGCGGCGATCTGTCGCGCAAGATTACGGTAGATGTCCGCGGCGAAATCTTGCAGCTAAAAGAAGCGATCAACACCATGGTGGACCAGCTGCGCTCTTTCGCGTCGGAGGTGACGCGTGTAGCGCGCGAGGTGGGCACGGACGGAAAGCTCGGAGGCCAGGCCGTGGTACCGGGTGTGGCAGGCACCTGGAAGGATCTGACCGACTCCGTCAACGCAATGGCCGGCAACCTGACAGCCCAGGTACGCAATATCGCTGAAGTAACCACAGCGGTGGCGCGTGGCGATTTGTCGCGCAAGATCACCGTGGACGTTAAGGGTGAAATTCTCGAGCTGAAAGACACCATCAACACCATGGTGGACCAGCTGAACGCCTTTGCCGGGGAAGTGACGCGCGTGGCGCGCGAGGTGGGGACGGAAGGCAAGTTAGGTGGTCAGGCGCAAGTGCCGGGCGTGGGCGGAACCTGGAAGGATCTCACCGACAACGTAAATTTCATGGCCAGCAATCTGACCGGCCAGGTACGCAACATTTCAGAAGTGGCCACAGCCATTGCCAGTGGCGATCTTTCCAGCAAAATCACCGTGGATGTGCGCGGTGAGATCCTGCAGCTGAAAGAGACCCTCAACACCATGGTGGACCAGCTAAACCGGTTCGCCGGTGAAGTTACACGCGTAGCCCGAGAGGTGGGCAGTGAAGGCCGCCTGGGCGGACAGGCGAACGTGCCCGGCGTCGCCGGCACCTGGAAAGATCTTACGGATTCCGTCAACTCGATGGCAGGCAACCTGACCGGCCAGGTCCGCAATATTGCGGAGGTGACCACGGCGGTAGCACGCGGCGATTTGTCGCGCAAGATTACCGTGGACGTTAAAGGCGAAATCCTCGAGCTTAAGAACACCATCAACACCATGGTGGACCAGCTGAACGGTTTTGCTGGAGAGGTTACGCGCGTAGCGCGTGAAGTCGGCACAGAAGGCAAGCTGGGCGGGCAGGCGCAGGTGCTCGGAGTTGCCGGTACCTGGAAGGATCTCACTGACAACGTGAACTTTATGGCCAGCAACCTGACTGGCCAGGTGCGTAACATCGCGGAAGTGGCCACCGCCGTGGCGCGCGGCGATTTATCGCGCAAGATCACCGTGGATGTGAAGGGCGAAATTCTGGAACTGAAAGACACCATCAACACCATGGTTGACCAGTTGCGGGCATTCGCTTCTGAAGTCACGCGCGTAGCCCGCGAAGTGGGCACCGACGGAAAACTTGGAGGCCAGGCTCAGGTACCCGGCGTGGGTGGCACGTGGAAGGACCTCACCGATTCTGTCAATTCGATGGCCAGCAACCTGACTGGCCAGGTCCGTAACATTGCGGAAGTGTCGACTGCCATCGCTAGCGGCGATCTTTCCAAAAAAATCACAGTGAATGTGAGCGGGGAGATTCTCCTCCTTAAGGAAACCATCAACACGATGGTCGATCAGCTGAACGCATTCGCTGGCGAGGTAACCCGCGTCGCGCGCGAAGTGGGCAGCGAAGGGCGCCTGGGTGGGCAAGCCAACGTTCCAGGGGTTGCCGGAACGTGGAAGGATCTTACCGATTCTGTGAATTCGATGGCCGGAAATCTGACTGGCCAGGTGCGCAATATCGCGGAAGTGACGACTGCCGTGGCACGCGGCGATCTATCGCGCAAGATCACCGTGGATGTGAGAGGCGAAATCCTGGAGCTGAAAAACACCATCAACACCATGGTCGATCAGCTCAACGCGTTTGCCGGGGAAGTGACGCGCGTCGCGCGCGAGGTCGGTACCGAAGGGAAGTTAGGGGGCCAGGCGCAGGTACCCGGCGTAGGTGGTACATGGAAGGATTTGACGGACAATGTAAATTTCATGGCCAGCAACCTGACCGGCCAGGTGCGCAATATTGCCGAAGTGGCAACAGCCATCGCCAACGGTGATCTCTCCAAGAAGATCACCGTGGATGTCCGGGGCGAGATTCTGCAGCTCAAAGAAACCCTCAACACCATGGTGGAACAGCTGCGCTCGTTTGCCGCGGAAGTAACACGCGTGGCGCGCGAAGTAGGGAGCGAGGGAAGGCTGGGTGGCCAGGCCAACGTGCAGGGGGTGGCGGGCACGTGGAAGGATCTTACTGATTCTGTTAACGCCATGGCCGGCAATCTGACTGGGCAGGTACGCAATATTGCGGAAGTGACCACCGCCGTGGCCCGCGGTGATTTGTCGCGCAAGATCACCGTGGATGTAAAAGGCGAAATCCTTGAGCTGAAGAACACCATCAACACCATGGTCGACCAGCTCAATGCCTTCGCCGCGGAAGTGACCCGTGTGGCCCGCGAAGTAGGTACTGACGGCAAGCTGGGCGGGCAGGCGGAAGTCCCCGGCGTGGCTGGGACGTGGAAGGACCTGACTGACAATGTGAATGTGATGGCTGCCAACCTGACCGAGCAGGTGCGCGGTATCGTTAAGGTAGTGACCGCGGTTGCAAATGGATCGCTGACTCAGAAGCTGACGGTGAATGCCAAGGGCGAAGTCGCCGCATTGGCGGAGACCATCAACAATATGACCGACACGCTGGCAACCTTTGCCGACCAGGTAACTACGGTGGCCCGCGAAGTCGGCGTAGAAGGCCGCCTGGGCGGCCAGGCGAACGTGCCGGGCGCCGCGGGTACGTGGAAAGATCTCACTGGGAATGTGAATCTTCTGGCCGACAACCTGACCAATCAGGTGCGCGCCATTGCTGAGGTTGCTACCGCGGTGACGAAGGGCGATCTGACCCGCTCTATCCAGGTGGAGGCCAGCGGTGAGGTCGCGGAGTTGAAAGACAACATCAACACCATGATCAATAACCTGCGTCTTACCACGGAGCGGAACACCGAGCAGGACTGGCTCAAGACGAACCTTGCGCGTTTCACCGGCATGTTGCAGGGTCAGCGTGATTTGTCGACCGTGGGAAGGACGCTGCTGTCGGAACTGGCATTGTTGGTGAATGCACAGCAGGGCGTTATCTATCAGATGCACAACGAAGAAGAGGCATCCATGGTGCCGCTTTCCGCTTTCGCCGATGAGGGCAATGACGTACATCTGCGAAGGTTGAGGATCGGCGAAGGACTGGTGGGGCAGTGCGCTCAAGAAAAACGGCGGATGGTGATCACCGACGTGCCGCCTAACACCATTTCCATCCGATCGGGCTTGTTTGAAGCAATCCCGCGCAACGTAATTGTTCTTCCCGTTCTCTTTGAGGATCAGGTGAAGGCCGTCATCGAGCTGGCCTCGCTCAGCACCTTCACCGCTTCGCAACTCGCGTTTCTGGAGCAATTGACGACCAGTATCGGGATTGTGCTCAACAGCATCGAGGCAACGATGCAGACCGAAGGGCTGCTGAAACAATCGCAGCAATTGGCGACGGAATTGCAAACGCAACAGAAAGAGCTGCAGCAGACGAATGAACAGCTGGCGCAGAAAGCGCAGCAGCTGGCGGAGCAAAACGTCGAGGTGGAACGCAAGAACCAGGAGATCGAGCAGGCCCGCGGTGCGCTTGAGGGCAAGGCCAAGGAGTTGGCGCTGACCTCTAAATACAAATCGGAGTTCCTGGCAAACATGTCGCATGAACTGCGTACGCCGCTGAACAGCATCCTGGTTTTAGGGCAACAGCTCAGCGACAATCCGGGAGGCAATCTCACCTCGAAACAGGTAGAATTTGCCCGCACCATCCACGGGGCGGGGACGGATTTACTCACTCTGATCACGGATATCCTGGATCTTTCCAAGATCGAATCCGGCACCGTCTCGGTGGAGGCGGAGGAAGTCGCGTTCGCCGGCCTGCTGGAAGCGATTGGACGACCCTTCCGTCACGAGGCGGAGAACCGGCGGCTTGGTTTCGAGGTAAATACCGGTGCGCACCTGCCCCGCAGTTTTGTGACCGATTCCAAGCGCCTGCAACAGGTGCTCAAGAATCTGCTGTCCAATGCATTCAAATTCACCGAGCAAGGCAGTGTACGTCTTTCGGTTTCGATACCCGAGGAAGGATGGAGTCAGGAACACCCGATCCTCAGCCGGGCTGCATCGGTGGTCTCCTTCGAGGTTGCCGATACGGGCATTGGTATTCCGTTTGAGAAACAGCGGATTATCTTCGAGGCTTTTCAACAAGCGGATGCCGGGACGAGTCGCAAGTACGGCGGTACTGGTCTGGGGTTAGCCATCAGCCGTGAGCTGGCCAGCTTGCTGGGTGGCGAAATTCGATTGCGGAGCGTACCCGGAAGGGGCAGTGTGTTCACGCTCTACCTGCCGCAAACCTATATGGGACCGTCCGCATCCAGCGTTGCTACCTTGGAAGCCAAAGCCTCACCATCTGGGTCGAGCACGCAAATATTGAACACGAGCGTCCTGGAATTGCCGGCCGAACGGATAGCCGACGATCGTGAAAATCTTGTACCGGGGGATGCGATTCTGCTTCTCGTGGAAGATGATCCGCACTACGCGCGCCTCTTGTGCGATCTGTCGCGCGACAGCGGCTTCAAAGTACTTCTGGCGATGCGTGGCGCGGAGGGGCTTGCTCTGGCTCGCGAGTTTCACCCGACGGCCATCTCATTGGATGTCTTTCTGCCTGACATGCTGGGCTGGACAGTGCTCAATCACTTGAAACAGGATCCCGAGACGCGTCATATTCCGGTACAGATACTCACGGTCGATGAGGATCGCCGCCACGGGTTGGCGCGTGGGGCCTTTGCCTCGGTGATGAAACCCGCTACGGCCGAAGAAATAGACGCGGCGTTTGTCAGGATCAAGGAATACGCCGCGCTCGAACGCAAGCGATTGTTGATCGTGGAGGACAACCCCGCGGAGCAACTCAGCATTCGGGAGCTGCTCGGCTATGACGACATCGATGTCACCGTAGTCACCAGCGGCGGTGAGGCACTCGATCTGCTGCGCGAGCAGCCCTTCGATTGCGTTGTGCTTGACCTCCGTTTGCCGGATATGTCTGGCTTCCAGGTGCTGGAGCAATTGCGCGAAACTCCATCGCTCGGCGATGTGCCCGTGGTCGTGTTTACAGGGAAGGAGTTGTCTCCCGCGGAAGATGCCCAGCTACGGACTCTGGCCCGCAGTGTGGTGGTAAAAGGGGTCGAGTCACCCGAACGGCTCCTGGACGAGACAGCTTTATTCCTCCATCGGGTGATCGCGAATCTGCCCCCGGAAAAGCAGAATATGCTCGACCGGTTGCATCGCTCCGATGAAGCGCTCATCGGAAAGAAAGTGCTGGTGGTCGACGACGACGTGCGGAATATTTTCGCCCTCAGCAGCGTTTTGGAGCGCCGTGGGATGACAGTGCTGACCGCCGGAACCGGCAGGGAAGCCATCGCCATCCTCGAGTCCACTCCTGACATGGCGATTGTACTGATGGATATCATGATGCCGGAGATGGATGGATACGAAACCATGCAGGTGATGCGGCAGAACGGGTTGTTCCGGCGGCTGCCTATTATTGCGCTGACCGCCAAAGCAATGAAGGGCGATCGCGAAAAGTGTCTTGAGGCGGGCGCTTCCGAGTATCTGGCAAAACCCGTCAATACCGAGCAACTGCTATCCGCGCTGCGCATCTGGCTGCACAGATAGCAACTACTGAGAAGCCGTCAGAGTTGTTTGCATTGAGCTTTTCCGTAGGGAGAGCACGACGATGGAACCGAAGGTAAACATCCTGATGGTGGACGATCAGCCGGGAAAGCTGCTGACCTATGAAGCTATCCTGGGTGAACTTGGAGAAAACCTGGTCAAAGCATCTTCCGGGAGAGAAGCGCTGGATCTCCTGCTGAAGATGGACATCGCCGTTGTCCTTATGGACGTAAGCATGCCTGAACTGGATGGATTTCAGCTGGCGGATATGATCCGCCAACATCCACGCTTCCAAAAGATCGCGATTATCTTCATTTCTGGCGTCCACTTGACTGATTTTGACAGGCTCCAAGGCTACAAACGCGGGGCGATGGATTACATCTCGGTTCCGGTGGTCCCTGAACTGTTGCGGGCCAAAGTCAGCGTGTTCGCCGAGTTGCATCGAAAAGCACGAGAGTTGGAATCGTTGAATCGTGAGCTCGAACAGAGGGTCTTGAGAAGAACGGCGGAACTGAGAGAAAGCGAGAATCAACTGCGCCAGCGCGCAGACCTACTCGATCTCGCCACCGAGGCCATCATGGTGCGCGACCTGGATGGCGTACTTCAGTTTTGGAACTCCGGTGCAGAAGCATTCTATGGTTGGAACCGGCAAGAAGTTTTGGGTAAAAATGTTCATCAAATACTGCGTACTAAGCTTCCCAGCCCGGCTGAAGAAATAGAGTCTGTAATCGTGAGAGGCGGAAGGTGGGAAGGGAATCTGGTTCAGTTTACGAAAGACGGCCGCGAAGTGGTGGTGGCCAGCCGTCAGGTTCTACAAATTGATGGCGGGGCTACGCGTCCTGCCATATTGGAAATTAGCCGGGATATAACGGCACAATTGCAAGCCGAGGAAGCACTGCGCAAGGCCGAAAAACTCGCCGCGATGGGAAGGGTCGCCGGAATCATCGCACATGAAATTAACAACCCCCTGGAGGCGATCAGGAATGCCTTTTATCTGCTACAGCACCATCCAACCCTGGACGATGCTGCCCGGACATACACCAGGATTGCCGACGAAGAGCTGACAAGAGTTACTCATATCACCCGGCAGACACTGAGCTTTTATCGTGAATCAAAGGAAGCAGTACCGGTTTCGATCTCGGGGATCCTCGATGACATTCTGGCGCTGCAGGCACGTCTGTTGGAACGCAACGGGATTATTCTCGAGAAAGAGTACAGCGGCGACGGCCCAGTTCTAGGCTTTCCAGGTGAACTAAAGCAGGTGTTTCTCAACCTTATTGGAAACGCAATCCAAGCTATGCCTGAAGGCGGCCGGCTCCGTATTCGAGTCGCCGAGGCTGTTGAGAAAAGTCAGCAGCGTGAAGGGGTCCGAGTGTTTATTTGCGATACCGGTTCAGGAATTCGCCCCGAAGATGCAAAGCAACTGTTCGAGCCATTCTTTACCACGAAATCGACCAAGGGCACTGGTTTAGGCCTTTGGATCAGTAAGGGTATCGTTCAGAAGTATCAAGGTATTATCCGGTTTCGGAGCATGAAACTGCTTCGCGGGAACATCACGGCGTTCTCGGTTTTCATCCCCAGGTCTGGGTCCCCGCAGATGTCTGAGTCGCAGCTTGTATCGAGCGCGCCATTAAGCTAGGTACACTGACAGAGGTCCAAGGAGCCTGGATGTGCAAAAGAGATCTCATCTTGTGTGTAGACGACGAAGAGAATCAGCTGGCCGTCCGGAAGCTCGTGCTTGAAAGCGAAGGGTTCTCGGTGTTGACCGCAAGTTCCGGTCAACAGGCCCTGGATCTTCTCGCCCATCATCCGATTGATCTTATCCTGTCAGACCATCTAATGCCTGGATTAACTGGGGCACAGCTTGCACGCCAAATTAAGACACGGAACCCCAAGTTGCCGGTCATTTTGATTTCTGCAGTAAATGAGATACCTGAGGATGCAGCGTATGCGGATCTCTTCATGAGCAAGCTGGATGGCCCCCTTGCCATGTGTCAGAACGTTTCTGCGGTGCTTGCTCGATCCAGAAACGGATCCACAACCGGATCAACGGCCTGAACTCGCCTGAACCCGCTGTGTCGGAAAAACGCGAAGGGTGCCCCAGGTCTCGCTTTTGAGACCCCACGGCACGCCGGGGCAGGCTGGGATCCCCGCAACCTGTCCCGGCGTGCCGTGGACCAATGCTCCCATGGACACCCATGACGTGACCACAGGGCAGCGTATTCCATCCGTCAGGACGGTCTCTTATACACCCTGGTCGCGACGATGCTGGCTTGAGGTGAATCCGAGCCGAAGCTCCTGGTCTCGATCAGGATCTCGAAGGGGCTGAGAGAACCGTCTGCATTCTCGAACTGCGAAAGAACCGGCCCCATCACGTCCCGGTTGAAAAGAGTGTCGGCTGCCGCCTGTGTTCCCGCCATGGTCAGTCCCTCTACCAGAAGGATCCATCCGGTGTCGTTGAGGTTCGGAACAAATCCGATGAGTGCATAGGTGCGATGGGATGGCCCGGTCGCATCATTCTTGTAGACCGGAAGTTCTCCGGCCTGGGGGTGCCTGTTCACAATCTGCGAGGCGTTTGGATGGGGCTGGTATTCGCACTCGAAGTTGAGCGTTTTCTCGAAGAGCTCCGCCCAGGGGTTGGAAAAACTGGAGCCCAGAAGAATGACATTCGCATCTTTGAGGTCTTCCATGTGAAGCTCGCGCGCATAACGAACAGTGAGCTGGCCGTCGTTTGCCTCGGGAAGACGCGAGAACCTCACCACCGCGTTCAGATCTGTAACATTCGTGTAACGCTGGGCATCCAGGTCTCTCATGTTCTGTTCGTCAATGTTGTAGGGGCTTTTGAGAGACAGGTAATCGCGATTGATGTATTCCGACAAAGGAACCAGATGGCCGGTCAGATTCTGAATCATGACGATTCCATCGTCGGACGGCACAATGAGTGTCTGGTGGCTCTTGTCGAAGAGCTGCGCCCACAATGGATGCGACGGGTCTTCAGAATGCGCGGACGCGCGATGCCCGAGCGTCCAGGCAATTGCCAGACCGGCGAGTGACAGCAAAAAGCACACACCAGGAATAAGCCAGCGACCACGACGTGCGGGCTGCACAGAGATCGCTGCGGGCGCGGCAGGCGCGAGGGTTTCCAAAACGCCGCCGCTATCCGTTTCGGTCTCCGTTACCACCAGCAGCGGGCGCTCCTGAAAGTGATTGAGGGAATAGACGGGAACGTATTTGCCGCGGGGAATGCTGAGGCGCAGCTCCTCCCCTCTGCCCTCCTCCAGGAAATATTGGTCCAGGCGATGACGGAGCTGGCGGGCGTAGTTCCTTACGATATTGTCTTCGCCGGGGTGGTAGCCCGGGCGCCGGCCAAAGACGTGAACACCAATCTGATGTTCGCTGATCTCGGTGGTCTTGCCGGTGATTTCGCGTTCACACACGTACAGCAGAAAGCGGGACAGTAAAGCCGACTTGGCAAAGCTCCGGCTGGCGACGATGCGCTGAGCCAGCTGCCAGCGCGGCTCGGTAGCCAAATTAAAAACAGATTTCCATGCGGAGGCGGCTGGCAAATTGGGGTTGGTTGCGCCGTCTTTCGACGCCGCCTCGAACTCTGGTTGTGAGACGTCGCTTTGGTTCGTAGCGTCCACGCACCGAAGGTTAACAGATCCAAACCAACAAACGGTAAAACTTCCTAAGTTATTCTCCCGATGAAAGTTGTTTTTGCGTCTACGGAATTCTTTAGCGCCGCTACACAATCCGGGAGAACTGGACATCGGCCCGGTTCTCCTCGTCAACTCTCGGTGTAAACACAGGGTAGACCCCTTCCAAATCGCGTTGTAGAAGCGCCAACATTGGACCCACTGAAGTTTTTTTGGGAGAGGCCTGTTATGTCAGCGAATGGAATGTTTCCAGCTATGGATGCGAGCGGTCCGGCGGTGTCACGATTTGTTCATCTACTGTCAACAAAACGAGTCGCAACTGTCACAGATAAAGTACGTCCGCAAATTTCGATGGTTGGGAGGCCGTCCGCGCCGAGAGCCAGGCGAGTTACAGGCGCGAGCTCCTTTCTTTGTGCCGCGCTAACAATTTTCATGTGGATATTCTTTTCTGCAGCCGCGTTGGCGCAAAATGACGTGGGCTCCATTGTCGGATTCGTGGCGGACTCCTCCGGGGCGGTCGTGCCGAATGCAAAAGTAACCATCAAGAATGAGGGAACGGGCGAAAGCCGTACGGTCTCTACGGATGGGTCGGGTCATTACGCGGTCCCGAACCTGCCCCCTGCGACATACACCATGTCGGCTGAGGCCACGGGCTTTCAGGGGTTCGAGAGTTCACATAATGTGCTGGCGTCGAACAGTACGATCTCGATCGATGCGAAACTCACCCTCGGAGCGGCTACCCAGACTATCGAAGTATCCGCCACCGCTGCGCTCTTGCAAACCCAATCCGCAGCGGTACAGAGCGAGATCACCGGACAGCAGATCCAAAAGCAGGAACTCAACGGCCGCAATCCGGTCTATATGACGCAGTTTCTTCCCGGCGTCGTTAGTCAAGCAACCACAGGCGACTTTAACTTCGCGTTCAACAGTGGGGACACTTTCAATATCAACGGGGCGCGCACGCAGGATACGTTGTACACGATCGATGGCGCTCCGGCGGTTCGTACCCGAGACGACGGTGAGCTTATCGCCGGCGTGAAACCCGACGCGGTGCAGGAAATGCAAGTGGTCACTGCCGCCTACTCGGCGGAGTACGGGGGTGCATCCGGTGCCCAAGTCCGCATTGTGACCAAGAGTGGAACCACCAATTTCCATGGGAGCGCGTACGAGTACCTGCGTAATTCGGCGATGGACGCTAATACCTGGACGCGCAACCTGAACCCCCAAACCCGGTTCGCTCCCCCCTTTGTTTACAATAATTTTGGATTTTCCGTTGGCGGCCCCGTCTGGGCCCCAAAAGTGCCCTTCTTAGATGGCCTACGGAACAAGTTCTTCTTCTTTATCAATGAGGACTGGATCCGCTACCGCTTTGCACAAACGCAAAACATGACCGTCCCCACCGCGCTGATGCGCCAGGGCAATTTCAGTGAGCTTCTGAGTCCAAGTAATCCCTACTATGCGGGCGGCAAACAGCTCTACGTGCCGGGCACGTGCCCAGTGTACGGCGCCTCAACCTGCGTGCCCTACCCTGGCAACATCATTCCGCCAGCTCAATTGAGTCCAAACGGCGTTGGGATCATGAACTCCTATCCTTTGCCCACTCCCGGGTTCCAACAGGGATCGCTGAACTATGCCGGCTCGCTCCCCCAACCGGAAAATCAGCGGCAAGGCCAAATCAACGGCGACCTTCTGATCACCCCTACCCAGCACCTCGAGTTTCGGCGCTCCGATAACTCGTTCTACGAACTCTCCCCGTACAACCAAAGCAACCCCCTGGTCCCGATCATATTCGAGCGCCCCAACCAAACCAACTCCCTGGGTTGGGTCTGGACGATCAGCCCGACCATGATCAACGAGGCCCGCGCCAGCGTCAGCATCGACGACGTCTACATCAACGCCTCGCCTGGGGGGGCTGGGTATGATCGGGGAACATTCGGGATCGATTTTTCTTACATCCTGCCTGGCGCGAAAGCTGCTGAGCAGAAAATTCCCACCGCCAACCTGCCCACTTTCTCTAGTATTGCCGGTGGGCCGTATCCGTCCCACTCATCCGGGATCATTTATGCGGCGTCCGA
>DASRRN010000498.1:0-9303 GCA_035695685.1 Acidobacteriaceae bacterium
CGGGGGAAGGAGCGCTTCAGCGCTCCGGAAAGTCTTCGCTCCGATTCATGCGCTTTAGCGCCGGCAATCCCAGCGGCCTTAGCCGAGCTCTCTCGCTCGTACGGCTGAAACATAATCGATTAAATCAGTGACGCACTACACTCGAAGGTCTTAGCTAAGAAAAACATCTATCTCTTGCAAGATCGAAGTAAGTAAAGTTTGCCGGAGAAAGGAATGACTGTCCAAATATTCTTCAGACAGTGACTGTGCTCTTACGACATGGTGTTTTTTTTGATGGGCATCCGAACCCAGCTGGAGACCTGCCAGCAGGTTGCAGAAGAAATCATAGGAAAGGTATGGCCGTCATGCCGTGCCTAAGTCTTTGGAATGAATTCGGCTGAGGGCGCTCAGGGACATACTTTCCTCAGCACCCCCGCTCCGCCGCTGCCTGCTAGGACGCCATATTTGCGGAAGCATATTCCAGCAATGTTGCTGGGGATATTCCCGCTGGCGTCGAGTTACCTGCACCACTTAGGACTTGATAGCGCCTGAAGATAGATTCGGCGACCTGATCCCAGGTGAAATTTGCTAAGGCCCGTTCTCGCCCGGCTCTTCCCATTGTCTCCCGTAATGCATCGTCTTCGAGGAGCTTAAGGAGCAAGTACGCCAGTTGCTGCGGATCGTTTTTCTCTACGATAAATCCGGTCTCGCGGTCTTTCACCGTTTCCACTACACCGCCTGACCGGCTGGCGACGACCGGCAAGCCGGCGGCCATCGCTTCCACCACTGGTATGCCAAAACTATCGTTGCAAATAGACGGAAGGACGAAGATATCTCCGGCATAGTAGTGCTCAATCAACTGTGCGCGTTCCCCTACCCAGCCGTGAAATGTAACTTTCTCCGAAACCTCCGCCGGCATCATCGCTTCCAGGCAGGCTCTATACGATCCCCGGTTGCGCGACGATGGGAAGAGTTTGCCCTTGAGAAGGGACAATGGCTTGAAGGTATAGTAAGGAGCCACGCTCTTCCGCAGCGCGCCATCCCTGATGTCGAAGGTCTCCTGTAAGGCGTAATTTCCTTCAGGACCTACCAGATCAAGGCGAACATTCGGAAACCGCTGGACAACGATCTTGAATGCCTCCAGAAGAATATGCAACCCCCTGTGGGGGGAAATTGCACCTGCGTACAAAATGCGCTTCGTCTTCCCATCCCCAGCGCAGTAGTTCTTTGCGCGCACAAACTCCCGCGCGTCGATGCCGTTGTACGTCACCTCGCAGCGGTTGGCGATCACGGGAAAATCCCGCCGGGTTTTCTCCACCACGTAACTGCTCACGGCGGTGACCAGATCAATGTTTTTCAGGCGCAGCTCGAAGATCTTTGGATCGGCCTGCGAGAACCACTCTGCATGAAGATGCAGGACGATTTTTGCCTTCGGGTTGTACTCCCGAATGATCGGCACGCATTGAGAACAGTGCTGGACGTGAATCACGTCGCACGCCTCCCGCTGCAGGTCCATGGCCACTTGCCGTGCAAAGGAAGGATGCAGCAGACTGGAGGTAGAAAGAGGAGGAGCGGCGGGCGCCAGTCGCGAATAATTCATCCGCGCCTGGAAAAGCCACCGGTCGCTGCGGGTAGAGCGGAAAAACTTGTATCTTACCCCATGGGATGAGAACTCTGCTCCGAACGCCTCGTGGCTGTCCCTCGACCCATAGACAACAACATCACAGGACTTAGCCAGGATATGAGCAACACCATAGGTACACGCACCCACGGAGTTTTGCCGGGGAGGAAGAATGGTGTCGATCGGCTGATTGACGAAGGCTAATTTCATGAAACCCTTCCCGCCTGTTCCCTGGTCTAAGCCATCCCTAAGCTAAGGAGGGCTCCTCGACAACCAGGGCCGGCGCCCGATTTGCGCGCAAAATGCCGCGGATTTTAAACAGCTGTATGGGGGAAGAGGTGCAAAATTTGCTGAGTGCCATGGCGAAGGCTACGCCGCCAATGCCCCACCAACGGGCGAAGACAATCCCTAGACCTATCGTGCAAAGGGCACATAGAGAAAGGGAATAGGCCAACACGTCCGCGCGCTCCAGCCCGCAGAGTAATTGGCCCACGGATAACATTCCGACGCAGATCAGCGTGTAAACGCTGAGCCAAAGGACTACCTGCGTATTGGGAATCGCCGCCCGGCCGGCCCAGATTCGGATCAAAGGTTTTGCCACCAGGGCAATGGCCACGGTTACCGGCACGCCAAAGGCGAGCGAGGCACGCACGGAGTTCCTGAACGCTCGATGGATCCATCCCCAATCCGCTCTCGCCTTGGCTTCGCCGTAGGCGGAGATGAACGGCGCCGTGGCCATGAACACCAAGTCATTGGGAAGGGTTACGATCTTCTGCGTAACCACGAAGATGACTACGTAGGACGGCCCCAGCATCTGGGTAATGATCATCGGTTGGCTTTGGTAGATTCCCAATCCGGCCAACTGCGTAACCATGTAATTGCCCCCCAGGGACAGGAGACGCTTGATCGAAGTCCAGCGCACCTTCGACGGCCACGGTATTAACCAGGGATACTTGCGGAAGAACATGAAGTAAACGTTGGCAAACCCTACCAGCGCGCGGGTTCCGGAAATGGCCAAAACCAGTTGCGGCAATCCGCCTTTCATCTGGGCTACAACGATCAGACTGATCAACGCGAGTGAACTGCCGACAATGTTCCAGATGTTGGACATGAAGCCGTCCTGGTAGGCGCCGTAGACCGAGTTGACCATGCTCAAAGGAAAACCAACTACGAAAAAGATCAGCGAATAGGCGCACGCACGTTCCAACTCCGCGGCCGGCACAGCGGAAGAAACATGAAATACCGCTTGCCAGGGAATCATGTGGAAGGTGAACAGGAAAATGGTCCCAATGCACAAGCTCAAACCCACCAAGGTCCAGAAAGCGGAGGCAGCATGGTGACCCGCCAAGCGCTTATCCTCTTTGCCGTGGGCGTCAGCGAGCAGGTTTACCAAAGCGTTTCCCGCGATGCCGAAGTCCGTCATTGACATCCACGTCAATAGACTTCCGATGGTGAGCCACACCCCGTACCGCTCCGGCCCAAGATAGTTCACCGTAAGGGGTACCGACACGAAACTGATGACAATGGTGAGAGCTTTGGAAATGAAGGATGCAGAGGCAGTTAGACCCGCCCGGCGATAACGCTCCCGGCCCGCATTCCCTTGCCTCTTGGTAAGCAGAGACTTCAGCGCGTCCACGCTCATTGACTGCTTAAGGGTCTGCAGCAGGCGCTTCGCACTTCCAGCCTTCTCTGACAATAGGGGTGACATGGGTCCCTTTGCGCAAAACTTCCGCGGCTCCAAGGGGTAGGCGTAAGCCGACACCTTTCGCTCAGCCACGAAACCACTTGTTGCAGCGAGCTGGACCTTCTTCCGGCGGAAGAAGCTTCCAAAAAACCACGCAGTTAAAACATAAAATCCTGCTTATCGGCCAGCAAAGCTGAGCGTTAAAGCAGTAAGCTTGCGGCAGTTAGCATTCCCTGGGAAAGCTAGTGCCGTTCCTTCGTTACGGTATCTAAAGGCACCGTAAAACGAAATACGACATATAGTGCATGGCAGCGCGGTTCCACTTACAAAACCCATGGAACGCTTTCTGTCCTCTCGTAATCTAGCCGCACTCCATAGGCCTGTCAATTGATTCACCGGCGAGTGGAAAACCGGGAATCACCCTCCATGTTACCAAGGTTCGGAATCGCGGATACATGTTATCTTTCGGCTAACAGAAAGTAACCGACTGGACATTTCTGCGCTATCTATCAGATAACAAGAACCCATCGCGTATCCCACGAGACGGCGGGCTAGCCGCCGTGGTTGGAGTAAGCTACGTTGACTTCGCGCGCCTCTGTTTGGCTCTCTGCCAGCGCGGTTGCCAACTTCAGAACCTGTAGATCGAGAGCTTGATAACAACGGCGCACATCATCCAGCGTGCCCAGGTTTGGATCGGACACCTGGGGGTTACGCGAGCCGCGCTCCTGGCCAAAGGCTGCCAGATAGAAGACCTTTGCTCTGGCTGACCCAAAAGACACCAGCATCCGGGCCTCATTGAAGTAGTCCATGATCAAGATGAGGTCGGCCTGATCAATTAGTTGAGATGTCAGCCGCTGGGGGCGGTGATGCTCGAGCGACACCCCAAATTCGCCTGCAATGGCCCGCGAACGGGAATCAGCCCGCTCCTGAGGCTGGTCGGTAAGCCCCGCCGACGCAACCTCAATGGCCGCTTGGCCGGGTGACGATTGCAGGTATTTGCGGAGAAGAGCCTCTCCCATTGCGCTGCGAATGATGTTGCCATGACACACAAACAGTACGGAGTGAACGGCGCTCAGGTCGCGCGGAAAACGGGCGCGCCTTAACCCTAAGAAGTACAGAAGGTTCAAACGCAGGGCGACGGAGGAGTATCGGCGGCCGTGATAGCGGTATTCGGCAATCTTGTGCCTTGCCCTTTGGATAAGTCCCTCAAAAACCGCAGATACCGCATACTTGATGGCTCCCCGCCAATCCACCAGAGCGGGCATGGGATCGGACCAGGACCAGTTCGCGGGGCAGGTCGGCCCGGCAAAATCCTTCACGAAACGAATCGACTCTCCCAGCTTCGATGGCAGGGGGAACCCCTCGGCGGAAGCTTCGCTGAAAAGACTTCCCAGCCGGCGGATATCCCCACCGAGCCAGCGAAAGCGTAAGCCAGTGGAGTAAGTCGCTGGTATGACTGGTTGCCGGCCGTGGGCGAGCTGCCATTCGTAAAAGGGGAAGTCGATACCGGCGCCGATCGCGAGGGGCAAAGAGCCCCAATAGCGGCCGTTCACCTCCATCAGTACCGATCTTCGTTCGGCTCGATCGCACTTAAACTCGACCATCGCGACGCCTTCCCAATCGAGCTTGCGGAGCAGCGCCACTGCCTGATCGGCGAGCTCCGGGTCCAGCGGCTCAGCGATGGAGGTCACACTTCCTCCCCCGGAAACCGGCAACTCCTTAAGCCTGCGGTGCTGAAACATGGTCAGCGGCTGATTATCGTGGAAAAGTACTTCGATCCCTATACCATCGCCCGGGCAGAATTCTTGCAGCAGATGGTTCACGCCAAACTGAGGATCGAGAAGGAAGACATCCCGCAGGTCCTGAAAAGTCGCGAAGTATCGCATCTTGAAAGCATGCTTGCTCTCATCCTCTTTGTTGAGAGGCTTGGCGATGACAGGAAAACGTAGGCGGTTCCGAAGCCGGTCGACTGCAAACATGTCGGGAAGATCGCAGGGCGCCGGGGTAGGAATTCCGCAGGCTCTGGCTGCTTCGATGGTCTGGCCTTTATCCAGAACCTTTCTGACGACTTCCGGTCGGGGGCAGCCGATATGGAGCAGTGAGGAAAGACGGTTGTAATGCTCCAGGACCACCGTTAAACCCGGATCGCTACAGGGGATAAGCATGTCGTGGCCACCGGTCTCGATGGCTCGGCAAAGGGTATCAATAAACTCCTCGGGTGCGTCCCGATGGCTCGGCAGCTGCACAGAATCCCGGATCGCGCGAGTCGGCGGAGTTCTCCCCTCGTGCACGTGGGCGAAAGTAACGGGGATCCCCTGGCGGTCGAGCGAGCGGGCAACCGCGACCACCACATGGGGAACGGCATTAAATACCAGAACTGGCCGCGGCATCCTTCCCCCCGTAAGTGTAACAACGAAAGAACTCCCAATCCTGATAGAAGCATTCCATCAGCTCGCCATTTGAGAGCTGTTCCAGCGTGACCCAACTGGGGTCATCGATGATCTTTTCCGTCTGCGATTTATGTTGGGCGATCGCCGCGCGCTTTTGTTCCAGCACTTCACCGATGTTGACTTTATATCGCAAGTCCAGAAAAGCGCGCGTTCCGAAGCCGGCCAGGACTGAATTCCTCAATATATGTTTGGGCTTTATTGGTGGGGTGTTTTGCCGGAATCCAACCCACGGCCAGTGGAGCCAGAACCACACCGGGTACTCCCAAACAGTGACGGATCTGGGTTGCTGGCGGAGAGCAGCCAAAACGACCTTCGTCACTGCCACGTGGTCGCCAGCTTGCCTCATTGGCTCACGACCGTAGGGCACAAAGACCTCTTCCGGTAATTCCCGGCGTAGGATTTCGTCCACTCGTTGGGTAGCGGCTGGAATGTGGTCCCATAGATGCCCATCCGGAAAATCGAGGAAATAGATGTCATCGACGCCGAGGACCTGCCCTGCGTTCACCGATTCCCTTTTGCGCATGGCCGTCAACTCTGCCCTGGGAATCAGGGTGGTCGAGGCGCCGCCATCGGAAACGTGGACCAGTTTCACGGTCGCGCCAGCCTGCTTCTTGCGTAAAATCGTTCCGCCGCACCCAAGGGACTCATCATCGGGATGCGGGGAGAACACAACCGCACGCCGGCCAAGCTCAGTAGCGAGCACCGGGCGGGCTGCACATTGCAATCGGTTTCTCGCCAGCCGCCTAAGAAAGGGGTTGGGGAGGGGAGACGACGAAACCGCCGTGCGGTCATCGACGGCTGTGCTGCTCAGCATTATGCCCTCTCCGGGATGTTCTGATCGACTTGCCCGCGCTTCTTTGATTGCCGCTCTTAAAAGTAGTTTCTGCGTCGATTACTAACTAACCCGGATCTCAACTATTAGTTTTCGGTCAGCACCACCAGGAAAGTCAATCCTTCCATGGGGTTACTGATCGTTTATAGGACGGTGGGTACGCGATTCCATTTCAATTTTGCGAGCAACGGCAAACAGGTAACCGGGACCCTGTGCCACCGGGTGCCTGGTTACCTGTTTTCGCCCTTGAATGGTACCAGAATAGGCGAGGACGTTACTGAGGTTTTGCTGCGGATTTCGCCGAAGCGCCTTCACGCAGGTTGAGCGGCAGTTCCCTCTGCGCCCGTCCGAAGCTATCGTAGGCACGGATCACCCGTTGTACGAGGTGATGACGGACCACGTCGCCGTCTTCAAAATGACAGAACCGGATGCCGTCCACCCCGCGAAGGATCTCAATTGCCTCCACCAGGCCGCTCTTCTTCGGATTTGGCAGATCGATCTGGGTGACGTCGCCCGTGATCACCGCCTTGGAATTGCCCCCCAGGCGGGTAAGGAACATCTTCATCTGTTCGCTGGTGGTGTTTTGCGCCTCGTCCATGATGATGAAGGCGTCGTTGAGCGTTCGGCCGCGCATAAACGCGAGCGGAGCCACCTCGATCACATTTCGCTCCAGCATCTTATCCACGCGGTCCTGCTCCAGCAGATCGTACAGTGCGTCATACAACGGGCGGAGATACGGATCCACTTTTTCCTGTAAGGTGCCGGGCAGAAAGCCCAGACGCTCGCCTGCTTCGACTGCGGGTCGCACCAGGATGATGCGGCTCACCTTCTTTGCCAACAGCGCTGAAGCGGCCATGGCGACTGCCAGGTAGGTCTTGCCGGTGCCCGCCGGTCCGACCCCAAAGACCATATCGCACTCTTCGATGGCCTCGAAATAACGCCTCTGATTGATGGAACGGGGCTGCACCATGCGCTTGATGCCGGCGGAACGTTGCTTGCCACTCTCCACCAGTCCGCGCAGGGTGACCGCCGGGTCTGCGGTCACCAGCTTGAGCATTCCGTGCAACTCGCCGTTGCACAGCAAAGTACCGTTGCGCCGTAAATGCTCATAGTCGGCAAACACCCTTTCAAAACGGGCAATTGCCTCCGGGGAGCCTTCCACATGCAGCGCATCAGAGCGTAAGTCGATGCGGACGTGCAGATTTTGCTCGAGAAGCCTTAGATTCTCATCGCGAGTCCCGAACAGGGGCTCCAGGTTGGGCGTGATTTCCAGCGCTTTTTTCATCAAGCGGAGAAATGACCTCCTATCAGATCCCTTAGGACTGACATGATAATTGGGTTGGTTGCAGGACACGATCTGCGGAAGGGCAGCGAGGCAGGTAACTGCGCGTGCATCGGATGCTTAACCGGGTTGGCGATAATCACCAAATATTTCCCGAGGATGCGCACAGAGTAGCGTTTGCCGATCAAGGCGTCAACGCCTAATCGGTGAATTCTTGCCTAATTGGATGCACTCTAGTGCTGGGGGGGTTCATCTCTGCTGGCTCCAGGAAGATTGACCCGCGCCGCCAAAGCCCGTAAACTTAAGGTTTGCAGGCGACCGGCTTTTCTTTCCGCCTGCTTCCAGTTTCTTAGAAAGCTAAAGGATTACGATGGCAAATCATGTGTCGGCGCTGAAGCGCGCCCGTCAGACAGTAAAACGCACTGCGGTGAACCGCGCCAACAAGAGTCATGTCCGCAAGTCACTTCGCGCGCTGCGCGAGGCGGTTACCAAGGGCGACCACTCCGGCGTTGCCGAGCAGTACAGCAAAACCGTCTCCGCGCTCGACAAGAGCGTGCAGAAGGGTGTCCTGCACAAAAATACCGCCTCCCGCTACAAGAGCCGCCTGCATGCGCGAGTGAAGGCTCTCACCCAAAAAGCTTCGAAGTAAGACCTTTTCGGCCTGACTCACCTTTTCTTCGATGCCGGCGGACCAGGGTGTGGATCAGGGTTCTCCGGCGCCGGGGCCGAAGGCACCTTGAAAATCTCAATCGCGCCGTCGCGCAGGACGGCCAGATGTTCTCCATCCTGAGAGAGGGCAAAATTCTGGCCGGCGGTCAGGATAGGTGACGCGGTGGTCGCCATCAACAGCGTTCCCGTCGCCGAATCGAAGACCTTTACCACCTGCTCGCGCACATCTTCGTCGTTGAGCGAGTCGGCCAGATCAATGTAGTGGTTGATGTGTAACAGGCTCACGGCAAAGCGATCGCCGGAGCGCGAGTAAGCGAACGTAGGCCACACCAGATGGCCTTCGCGCTGCCCTCTCCATAGCTTCTTTCCATCCGTGGTCCATGCATCCAGATAGATGTCCGGCGATTTGGGGCCGCAGCTGGCGATAAGGAGTGCGATTTTGTTGAGAAAATCCTCGTGTGGCGTGCACGTGGATGCCACCCTGCCCAACATCAGCGACTGACCTTCAAACGGAACAAAGCGAATCAGGAATTGGTCGTCCTCGCCCTTATCTTTCGCTACCCCCACATAGCCGGTCGAGGTGATCGGCACCTGAATGGGCATCTCCGTTCGCAGCGCAGCCAGTACCCGTCTTGAAGCAATGTCCATCAAGGTAATCTGGGTGTCCTCGGGAGGGGGTGGTTCCCCGTATTGTGCCGCCTGCGCTTCCAGCTTGCTGTGCTCTTCGGGAGTATGCCGTTCGAATTGATGCTCGACCACCAGGATGCGGCCATCCGGAGACACTTC
>DASRRN010000499.1:0-12205 GCA_035695685.1 Acidobacteriaceae bacterium
GATCGCCACCCGACTCCAGCAAATCTCCGATCGCCTCCTCAATCTCAACCAGGGAACGCTGTACCCCGCATTAATAAGGCTGGAACAATACGGATGGATCAAGGGAACGTGGGGCAAGACCGAAAACAACCGCGAAGCAAATAACTACGAAATTACCAAAGCCGGACAAAAAGCCCTGGGCGCCGAAACACAGAAGTGGAGAACCATGGCGGCCCTGGTAGAGCGGCTCTTGCTCGAGGAGTCGTAGCCATGAAGCAACTCAGACGTGTCTTCCTGAAGCGAGAATCAGGACGGCGGTGACGGCAAATCCCGGCGACCTCCCCAGGCGCCGTAATCCATAGCGAACCTCTTGCCGCAGACGCTCGAAGGCCGCCCAACCCCAGGCTTCGTGAGTCTGTTCCTTGATTAAGGTCGTATTGCCCAAAGCGCGCCGAGCAGCGTAGTGGGCCTCTTCCGGTGGCAAGCCATTCTCTCGTTGCTCTTCTTCTTCCAGTTCCAGATCGGAGCGGAGCTCCCCCAGCGCCATCACAAGTATCGCGATCATGGCAAATCCCGACGACCGGAATAGAGTACGGACGCCGATCCTTAGATCGCGAACAAGGTTTTCGAGCATATTCCAACTCCACACAGAACGAGTGTGCTCGCGAATAAGGGTGGGATTGCCGAAAGCGCGCAGGGCCGTGTAGCGAGCCTCGTATGGCGACAAGCCGCCTTCCCGCTGCTCTTCCTCTTCCAATTCCAAATCCGAACGCAGCTCGCGCTCCAGGTCCGCGTCTCACTTCTTCATCTGCCACCATCTCATGTCAGCTCTCCTCGGCGGCGGGCCACATCACACGCGCTACAGCTTCGGCCATCTGCTTCCACTGCGATTCCTCGACCACAAGTTGCTTTTTGCCTCTGTCCGTCAATCGGTAGTATTTGTATTCCCGGTTTCGGTCGGGAGCCGTCTCCCATTTGGCACTCACCCATCCTCTTTTCTCTAAACGATGCAACGCGGGATAGAGCGAACCGTGCTGCATCTGAAGGAACTCGTTTGTGGTCCTCTGAATATGTTTTCCGATCTGACGCCCATGAGCTGGCCCATAAAGAAGTGTCCTTAAGATGAGCATGTCCAGTGTGCCTTGAAGAACGCCTGGCCGTTGCTGTGTCTGTTTATCCATAGAAGACATCCTACCCTCGACCTGGCGATGATAGTAGACACTCGACTATCAACTGTCAACATGGAGATGCACAGGCCTAGCTGACCGATCCGTCTGCCCGCTCCGTTTCGGTTCGGCTTGCAGGTCTTGACAATTGCATACGAATAGACGTATTTATGTATAAGTGAACGGATCGAGACGTCCCCTCGTATGGCTCGGTTCCAGCCGGAGAGACTTGCGTTCATTTCCGAGCGAGATCCGGCGCGAAATTGGTGTGGCCTTGTATGCCGCGCAACAAGGTGAAACCGATCCGGCGGCCAAACCGATGAAAGGCTTTGGGGGAGCCTCAGTGGTTGAGATCATCTCGGATTATCAGGGCGACTCATGGCGTGCCGTTTATACGATTCGTTTTGCTGAAGCAATTTATGTATTGCACGCCTTTCAGAAGAAATCCAAACGTGGCATTGCCACACCGAAGCAGGAGCTTGACCTCATCAAGCGCCGCCTGGCCGAGGCCGAGCGTCTCCACAGAGAAAGGCAGAATTAGCATGAGCACGAGAACAAAGAGCCCGATCAAGGTGGAAAAGAGCAGCGGGAATGTCTTCGCCGATCTTGGCTTTCCTCACCCGGAACAGGAATTGTTGAAGGCAAAGCTCACACTTGAGATCTTTCGCCTCATCAGAAAACGCGATCTGACCCAAACCGAAGCAGGGAGAATTCTCGGTATTAAGCAGCCCCACGTCTCTGCGCTTATGCGCAATCGCTCCGGCGTCTTCTCCGTCGAGCGCCTTATGGACTTTCTGACGGCTCTTGGGCAAGATGTCGAAATCAGCGTGAAGCCGGCGCGCGGCAGGCATGGCGAAGTATCTGTCGTCGCCTGACGGTTGACGGATCGAAAATCATCGACCTCTGCTTACTTGATTCCGGCGACTTCGGCGCAGCTCCTCGGTGTGTGGGACGGGACTCGCTGGAATCTATTCAGTTCACATACAACAGCCCTTCCACCAAAATAAAAATGGCAGCTATTTTGGCTGCATTGCATCTTATTCATTTTAGTTTGGTTTTGGCTCCTCAGGTAGGACTCGAACCTACAACCCTTCGGTTAACAGCCGAATGCTCTGCCATTGAGCTACTGAGGAGTGTCCAGGCGGCAACAACGTCTTTGATTTTACAGTAAAGCGGGTGCCTCGCGTCAAAGCGCTCCCAAATCCTTGATGACCGCCTCAGCAACCCGCCTTCCCGAGGCGAGCGCTCCCTGAATCGAGGCCGTTTCGCGGTAATCGCCACACATGTACACGCCTCCCGAGCCGCCCACCCGCACCGGAGATTGCTCCCACTCGGCATGCCTCTGTTGCGGCAGCGACCGGGCCAAAGGATAAGCTCGAAGCATCCTCCACGAGTTCACTACCGGGCCAAACCACTTTCTCAGATGGGCACGGACCCCTTCGTCCAATCGCATCAGGGCCGCGCTCTCCTGCGGAGCTTCTCCCACCACACTGGCCACCACGAGGTGCACGCCCGGCGGCGCATAGGCGGCCGATACCGTAGTCATCACCGCTACGTTGTTGACCGGCCCGGCACCGTGCCCCTCCCCGTTCAACAAGATGATGGGCTCGTCGACTGGTGCATGCCCTGCGGCATAACAGAATGCCGTGGTCCTGTTCCAGGCCCGGACCTCGGGCACACTCCAACCGCCAACTCCCCCTAGCAACGCGTTGCCTTCGTTGCCTGCAACGGCAAGTACCACCGCACGCGCTTCCAGACTTTCCCTGCCGTCGACTTCGATCTGGAACGATTGCGTATTTCGCGTCACTTTGCCCACCCGCGCACCGGTCGCCAGCGTGCCTGGCCGCAGCCTCGCCGCCAATTGCAACGGTATCTGTTGCATTCCAGCCGCCGGAATGGCCGTGTCCCCTGCCGAGAACATGCGAAAGAGAAATTCAAAGAAGCGGCTGGAAGTCACCAGGTCGCGTTCCAGAAAAACGCCGCCAAAAAACGGCTCGAAGAAGCGCTCGATCATGCCGGCGCTCAATGGAACCTGCTGCAGATAGTCGCGTGTCGTCTTTTCCGGACGCGCAAACATGTCTTCCCATGTGCCTCGCTGCACGCGCGCGCGAAGTTTCGCTACATTGAGTTTGTCCGCCAGCGGCACGACGGGGTCAAACAGGAATTGGGCCGCGCCCCCCGGATTGCGGAAGGGATCGGTGAAGCGATGAAATTTGCCGTCATGCCATACGAGCGCGCCGGAGGCAAACTTTTTCAGCTGCAAGGAACTGTAATCAAGCAGCCGTCTCGCTTCCGGATACGCTGTCAGCAGCACTTGAAAACCGTGATCGAGTCGAAAACCCTCTACGAGGTCGGTCCCTACCCGCCCGCCCGGCGTGTCAGTCGCCTCGAGCAGGTTCACCGCTATGCCGGCGTTTTCGAGCGACAATGCGCAACTGAGCCCGGCGAGGCCCGCTCCAATGATCGCGACTTCGCTCATTTATTCCCCGTTCCTGATACTGCCTCGTATTCTGGCCGTTGCGTCTCGCTCTTGGTGGGTCATACGGCGAGGATAGAACGGTTTCTCTTACCGCATGTGTGTCGTAGTGGATTGATCTTGGCGGGGATGAAACCTCGCTCACGAGCACCGAGGTTTGCGGTTTTCAGTAAAAGCGTTCGTTGGCTGCGCTAGTAGAGCATTACGGCTACTTTATAGGTCGTAAAGCCCTGACTGGGGTTGCCGGAATCGCAGGCGCCCACCGCAGCTTTGTGATATTGATGGGTCGCAATTTTCTGTTCCAGCACATCCGGCAGACGGCTCAAGTCCGTTCCCTCCCAACGCATGACGAACCTGGGCGCCGAACCGCCGGCCGTACCATGTTCCATTTCGCAGGTCTGCCGCGCATCCTGCGCCATGCCCGCAAGCTGCAGCCCTCGCTGTTGCAGCAGTTGCCCGATCTTCTGCTCGATCTGTTCGGGTCCAAGCTGGGCTACACCGTCCGCAAAGTCCACCACGGCGTAGTAGTTCCCTCCTCGCTTTACCAGGCCCACACCAATCGTATTCATGGCCGGATTCAGGATGTTTGCCCGGTGAGGAGCCGAATTCATCCACTCCTTTTCCAAGGCCTCAGGGCTAGGCGCTAAAGCGACGTTCTCTGCGATGGAGCGGAAATGCGCACCAGCCACGCCGCATCGGGCGGCCAGATCAGGTTCCCCAGGATATTGGTGGGAAAGCGCAGGCTGTTGCGCCATCAACTGCGCATGTTGGGTTGCGGCCTGGGCCAGCGCGGGGTCCCACTTGAGCGGCGCCAAGCCTTGCTGAGCCCGATCCGCATTCGCCAGGTCCATCAACTGCTGCTCGGCCGGTTGCTGCGCCCATGCCGGAAGTGCCAACATGGTCGCTGCCAGCGCCATCATCCAAAGGCATTTTTGTTTGCGCATCGCGTTTTCCCTCATCCTATCAACCCCCCACAGCGGCCAATATGCGGTCCAATATGCGATGATGGGGACCATCGATGGCCTTCGCTCGCACTCTCCGCCACCAGCCGCTCGGAGTCATTGGTATCTTCCTTCTGGTGCTCTTCGTTGTCATCGCGGTGCTCGCACCGGCCATTTCGCCCTATGACCCCGCCGCCATCGACCTTTATCAACGCCTTACTCCACCTTCGCACGCTCATTGGTTTGGCACAGACGAACTCGGCCGCGACATTTTCTCCCGCATTCTTTCGGGTGCGCGTCTTTCGCTGATGGTTGCCGTGAGCGTCGTCGGCCTCTCTCTTTCGCTGGGACTGGTTCTCGGCGGTCTGGCCGGCTTTTACGGAGGACGGGTCGATACGCTGCTCAATGTCTTCGTTATGAATGCTTTTCTTTCCTTTCCCGGCATTCTGTTAGCGATCGCATTTGTAGCGTTTCTCGGCCCCGGCTTGCTCAACCTGGTGCTGGCTCTGGCCATTGGCGGATGGGTGGGCTACGCTCGCCTGGTGCGCGCCCAGGTCCTCGCCGTTAAAGAGCGGGAGTTCGTCGAAGCCGCCCGTGCTCTTGGGGCTTCGGATTTGCGCATCTTTACCCGCCACATTTTGCCTAACATTCTGCAGCCCATCATCGTGCAGGCGGCCATCGGTATGGCAGGAGCTGTCCTGGCCGAGGCCACGCTCAGCTTTCTGGGTTTGGGGCTACCGCCGCCGACGGCGAGCTGGGGCGGCATGCTGAACGACGCCCGATCTCACCTGTTCGACTCGCCCCACATGGTCATTTTTCCAGCCATCGCCGTCATGCTCTGCGTGCTCTCGTTCAACTTCATCGGAGACGCATTGCGCGACTACCTCGACCCACGAACCCGGCTTCTTATCGGATTATGATCGGCGTTATTTCTGATACCCACGGTCTGCTGCGGCCGGAGGCAATCGAGGCTCTGCGCGGCGTTGAACACATACTGCATGCCGGCGACGTGGGCGACCCTTCCATTCTGGATTCGCTGCGGAATGTAGCGCCCGTCACAGCCATCAGCGGCAATATCGATGTGGACGGTCGCTGCGCTCATCTGCCGGCTACCGAAGTGGTCACTCTGCACGGGCACATCTTCTATATGCTGCACGACCGGCATGCGCTCGATCTTGATCCTGGGGCAGCAGGGTTTTCGGCCGTAATCAGCGGGCACTCGCACAAGCCGCTTATTGAGTGGCGCCACGGCGTTCTCTACATGAACCCGGGCAGCGCAGGGCCGCGCCGTTTCTCCTTGCCTGTCTCGATTGGTCTTCTGACTATCGGTCCGGATGGGCTACAGC
Organism: Acidobacteriaceae bacterium; assembly: GCA_035695685.1. Classification (GTDB taxonomy): domain Bacteria; phylum Acidobacteriota; class Terriglobia; order Terriglobales; family Acidobacteriaceae; genus PALSA-350. The sequence goes on from DASRRN010000499.1 coordinate 5,909, forward strand.
CGCGACTGGTAACTCTGCCTTAGAGCCTGCTTCCAGCATGGGCAGAACCAGCTCCTGCAGTTGGGCCACAAGAGCTTTCACTGGCGGGTGATCCGGCGTGGAGAACCATTGCTTCACCCCGGCACAGATGGCCGCACTCGCAGAGGCTGCGATCAGCTCCGGCGATATGGACGACGGGTGTTTTTCACGCTGCAAACCCTCCATCAGCAGGCCCCGGATGGTTTTCACCAAGGCAGCATCCATCAGCGGTTCAAAGGCTGTTTGCCGGTCACAAGCTCCCCGGGAATGAACCTGGGTTAGGAAATCGCAGGTGGCCTGAATGATCGCACCCAAGGCCGCGGGGCATCCAGCCTGGTAGCGTACCTGCCGCTCGAACAAAAATTCATGGAAGCCCCCAGCCACCATCGCCTCCATAAGAGCAAACTTGTCCGTGTAGTGGTCGTAGAAGGTCGCCCGGTTCACAGTCGCAGCCTCGGTGATGTCCTGCACGGATATTTCGTCGAAGCTCTTTGTTTGCATGAGAGTACCCAGCGCACCCTGCAGCAGCTTTCGGGTGCGCCGGATTCGCGGATCGCGAACTTCACAGTCAGAAATCGGCATGGTCGCTCTATTAGAGCCTATCAAGGTAAAAAAGAATCGCTAAACGACGCTTGTCGTCTAAACATTTAACAACAGGCGAAGCATAACCAACGCATGTTGTTTTGAGGTTCTAACATGGCGACATTGCTACAACTCGATTCAAGTCCGCTCGCAAGCTCGGTCAGCCGCGAATTAACCCGCGAATTCGTCACCAATTGGAAAATCGCCCACCCCAATGGCCAGGTGATCGTACGCGATCTGGCAGCCAATCCCCCCAAACCCCTGGATCAAGGCTGGATTTATGCGTCCTTTACTCCGGTTGAGGCGCGCGAACCTGAGCAGAAGGCCATCCTAACCTACTCCGAGGAATGCATAGCCGAGCTCGAGCAGGCAGACGAGTACGTACTCGGCGTGGCGATGCACAATTTCAGCATTCCTTCTGTCGTCAAACTGTGGATCGACCAGGTCGTCCGTGGCGGACGGACCTTCGCCTACGGCGAAAGCGGACCTAAGGGCCTGCTGTCCGGCAAAAAGGCCACTATTCTTGTCGCAACTGGTGGAGTCTACGAACCAGGAACCCCGTACGCAGGGTTCAACTTCATCGATCCCTACCTTAGTACTATCCTGGGATTTATCGGTGTTTCGGACGTAAAATTTGTTACCGCCGGCGGGACGGCGCAGCTTATGTCAGGGAAGGTCGATCGCAGTCAGTTCCTGCAGCCCCACCTGGAGCAGGTGAGAAGCATCGCAGTCTAATTAGAACGGAGAAAACCATGAAAATTGCGGTTCTGGTTGCACGTATCCTACTGGGCCTGACGTTTCTGGTCTTCGGACTCAACGGATTTCTAAACTTCTTGCACATGCCAATGCCGCCCGGTCCGGCTGGCCAGTATGAGGCCGTCCTCTTCACGTCACACTATTTGCACGTGGTCTTCGTGGTGCAGATTATCGGAGGAGTGCTGCTGCTCTCCGGGCAATTCATCCCGCTGGCGTTGGTTCTGCTCGGCCCGGTGATCTTCAACATCCTTCTCTTTCACACTTTTCTTTTTCCCGCCGGCTTTCCGCCTGCGCTGGTTGTAACGGTCTTGTGGTTCATCGTTTTCTACGGAGTGCGCCAGGCCTTCGCCGGCATTTTCGCCCAGAAGGTGACCATTTCCTGAGGAACGATCAGCTTCGGATTCTGGGATTGGCCACGGTATACAACACATCGGTCAGCAGGTTGACCAGCACATAGGTCAAGCCCACGGCCAGGATGCAGCCTTGCACCAACGCGTAATCGCGATTGGAGATCGCTGAGACGGTAAGCCGGCCGATCCCAGGCCAGGAAAAGATGGTTTCGGTCACAATGGCGCCCGCCAACAGAGCGCCAAACTGCAGGCCGACCAGGGTCATCACCGGGATGATCGCGTTGCGCAGCGCGTGCCGGTAGACAACGATGTGTTCGGGCAGGCCCTTGGCGCGCGCGGTGCGAATGTAGTCTTGATTCAATTCCTCCAGCATCGCGGTTCGCACCATGCGGGTAAGAATGGCGGCCAAACTACCGCCCATGGTGATCGCGGGCAAGACCAAGTGGGCCGGCGAGCCAGCGCCCGAGACCGGCAGCCATCCCAGCTTGATGGAAAACAGCAAGATCAGGATAGGACCCAGTGCGAAGCTGGGAAATGACAGGCCCAGCAGGCTCACCACTCCCACGGCACTGTCTTGCCAGCGGGCTCGGCGCAGGGCTGCCAAAACTCCGGCGGGAATGGCCAGTACAAGAGCCAGCAGCAGCGCCGCAACCGTCAGTTCCAACGTATAAGGGTAGCGGGTAAGCACCAGGTGCGAGACGGAATCATTCAGGCGCAACGACCTGCCTAGGTCTCCATGCAACACACCGCGCCAGTAGTGGACATACTGCAGTCCCAGCGGCACGTCCAGTCCATATTGATGACGCAGCGCCGACAGATCAGACGCCGTGGCGCCCTCGCCCAGCATCTGCTGTACCGGGTCGCCCGGCACCAGGTGGATGAGCAAAAAGACCATCGACACCACCAGCCAGATGACCGGGAGGATATACAGCAACCGCTTGAGCAAGGCTACCAATTCAACCGTCTAGCCCTCGTTCTTGCCGGCGTCGCGGCCGAGATGAATTTGCGCGATCGAACCCTCTTTTGCCGCGCCCGTCGTTTCGCTGCCGCCGTGTTCCCCATTTTCGGTCGAGTTTTCCAGCCGCTCTACCCGTACCTGGCTGATGCGATGATCGCTCATTTCCAGCACCGTGAACCGTCTTCCCTCAAAATCCACAGTCTCTTCGCCGGTCGGGATCTTTCCCAGTCGCGTCAGCAGAAACCCGGCCAGCGTCTCGACCCCGCCGCTGCGCGGCAAGTGCCAGTTCATCTGCGTCTCCAGGTCGCGCAGGTTCACTCCACCGTCCAACACCACAGCGCCCGATGTTGTGTGCACGGCAGCCCTGGGACCAATGTCGAACTCATCCTCCACTTCGCCGATGATCTGTTCAATTGCATCTTCTACCGTAACCAGCCCTACGGTCGAACCATACTCGTCCACCACGATGGCAATATGCCGTCTCAGCTGCTGAAATTCGCTCAACAGGTCCAGCACCGGTTTGGTCTCCGGCACCACGAGTACATCGTGCATCACCTGCCCCAGCCGCAATTCTGTAAACGGAGCGCGAGCAAAGCGGGTTTGCGCCGTCATGCGGAAGTGCATGAGTCGCGAAAGGTCTTTCGAATAGACCACGCCCACGATATGTTCCGGGCCATGCGCCGGGTCGTACACCGGCACCCGGGAGTGCTGCTCCTCCACCACACGTGCGTTGGCGTCCTCAATGAGCATGTCCTGAGGCAAAGAGAAGATACGCTGCCGCGGGGTCATCACCTCTCGTGTAGGCACGCTGTTCAGCTCTAGCGCGCGGTGGATCAGCCGCTCCTGGAAGGCGGGAAGCATGCCCATTCTGCGCGATGCGGTCGCAATCAGCTTAAGCTCTTCCGGCGAATGGACTTCGCCCCCCTGCATCATCTCCATGCCAAAGAGGCGCAATACCACCCGTGCCGACCACTTCATCAGCCGCACCACCGGGCGGGTGAGGCGAATAAACACATCCATGGGGCCGGCCACCGCAACCGCCATCACCTCTGCTTTGCGCAGCGCCAGGGATTTCGGCACCAGCTCTCCCAGCAGCACATGGAGGTAGGTAATGAAAGCAAACGCGATCGGCACCGCCAACAAGTGGGCGTAGAGCTTGGCATGCGCCATCCCGGTGAACCAATGCTCGAACAGGGCGGCCACGGCCGGCTCGCCGATCCAGCCCAGAGCCAGGCTGCACAAGGTGACACCCAGCTGCACCGCGGGCAGAAAGTCTTCCATGTTGTTCTGCAGCCGGCGTACTGCCCGCGCGCCCGGCCGCCCCAGGGCTATCATCCGCTCAATGCGGGTCTCACGCACACTCACCAGGGCAAACTCGGCTGCTACGAAAAAGCCGTTCGCCAGTATGAGCAAGGCGACTGAAACCATCCGAAAGAGCATCAGTTCAATCATTTCGCGCGGAAACCGGGTATTACGTCATGATACCGGTGAGGGTTGGATTACGGGAAAATGGAACCTTCCCCAACTCTCCTACGTATCAAATGACATCTGGGGGTTTTGTGGCAGCGCAGCGCAAAAGCAAACGCATCTGGTTCTGGGGCGATCTTTTTGCCATCGTCGCGGCTGCGGGCCTGGTGGTCATGGGAATGCACGGGGGTGGCACCCATTTCGATCCTAGCCGCCTGGACAAAGTCACCCGCGCGGAGATCGGCCAGAGTGTCGTTGCCACTGGCAAAGTCCAGCCCATCACCGAGATCGAGTTGAAGTCCAAGGCCAGCGGGATCGTACTGAAATTCTCTCTGGCCTGAGCGAAGGCCAGACGGTTTATCTGCAGCCTTAAGTTCTGCTAGGCAGCCCCGAAGGAGGGCGAGAATGCAAACCCGATCGAATATATCCCGTAGAGCGGCAGCCACCATCCTGGTTGCCATGACCATGTATCTCCCGGCTGCCCTTGCCGCCGAGAAGTCTTTCGACCGCACGCTGTCGGTGAATGGTCCAGTGACGCTGCATGTCGCCACGGGCTCCGGTTACATACACGTCTCCCCGGGATCAGACAATCAAGTCCACATCGTTGGCCACATCAAGAGCTACAATAACTTTTGGGGTGGCTCGTCTGACGATGCGGTAGCGAGGATCGCCACCAATCCCCCGATTGATCAGGCAGGCAATATCATCCGCGTGGGCGATGACCACGGGAACGATTGGTCTCACCATGTCTCTATCGACTACGAGATCACCACCCCAGCCAATACCATGCTTGTAGCCGAGAGTGGTTCAGGCGACCTGCAACTCTCCAACATCAATGGAACAGTCAAGGGGCACACTGGCTCGGGTTCGATCCGCGCTGACAAGCTGGGTTCTGGCTCCAGGCTTGAAACCGGTTCTGGAACCATCGAGGCAAGCAACCTGATGGGCGCTACGACGCTACAGACTGGCTCGGGTGAAATTCGCGCCCAGCTCTCGTCGGCAGGCGATGTAGTCGCGGGCACCGGCTCGGGCGATATAAAACTGGAAAACGTACAAGGAGCGGTGAAGGCGGAGACTGGCTCGGGCACACTCGATATAAGCGGCCAACCGACGGCGCCATGGAAGCTGGAGACCGGCTCGGGCGACATCTCATTGCGCCTCGGCAACGCCCATTTCACGCTTGATGCAGTCACCGGTTCGGGCTCAGTCAAATCGGATCCGCCGCTCACCATAACCACGCATGGTTCCATAGACAAACACCACGTCAGCGGAACGGTGAACGGAGGCGGCCCGACCATCAAGGCGCAAACCGGCTCCGGCGACATCCACATCCAGTAATTGGGAAGGTCGATCGGCCGCCTCCTGACACAGACTTCAGAGACGGCCGAGAGTCGCCGGGTTGACACATCTCACGAAAACCCCGGATTTGCTGTCGAGCTCGGTGCTCTAGCAAACTTCCTGCGGCTTTCCTTAAGAGAAAGCCGCGTCATGGTACGGACTTTAGGCCGTACGCTGGAGTTTCTCGATCCTGGGGTATGGTTTATCGAGTTTCAGTTTTGGGTTTTGCCTTGTATCAGGGCACGACTTCAGTCGTGCCGTAAAGGAAGGAAAGAGAATTGGGCTTCACAGGCTGCGGAAAGACCGAATTCTTTGAAGGGGACGGCCTTCAGGCCGTCCGTAAGTGATTGAAAATCTGTTCGGCTTTAGCCGCTGAGGGGACGGGTTTCGCCCCCTGTTCGACCTTTTTCCGCAGCCTGCTTTAGCCCCTGGGGTACGCTTTTTTGTCATTCCCCGCGCGCTCAGTCGTGGAAACTGCAGCAGAAAGCCGTACCTCAGCGGCTAAAGCCGCGCATAGCCGAAAAAGTTTACGGCACGGCTGAAGCCGTGCCCATCGTACAAAGCATTTTTCCGCAGCCTGTTCCGCCCTTCCCCCCACACCGGCAAGGACAGCAAAGTCCTGGGCGTGCGAGGGTCAGAACCCTATCGCCGCAAACGGACGTGAGAGACCGCTGGTGAAAAAACTAAATTCCGGTGCCGTAATCTGCTGCGCAGACACTATCCCCGGCATGCGAGAAGAAGTCGTACTGCGTGCGGTGATTGAATTTATAACGCGCACGCAACTCGCGACCGACGTAGAGACCCAAAGCAGCAATTCCGACAGCAAGC
>DASRRN010000500.1:0-5991 GCA_035695685.1 Acidobacteriaceae bacterium
TTCACTTGAAAGCGAAGCGCTTCTGTTCTTCCTCTCAAGAATAATTCCGGCGATCTAATGCGTTCTGTATCGAGGCCGATAACGCACTGGTAAGCATCCTGGATCGGGATCGTACAGTGCGATGAAGAGGACACTTGGGCGAGTGCCGCCCATCGATATCCGTTGGTCAACGGCATGTTTCAGAAATCCGCGACGCTCCTCAGGCATTACAACTATTTTCCTACTGCCCGCGTTGTTGGTGGGATGTGGGTTTTCTCTCAATGCCCCCTCCGGGTCTACGGGTACCCAGGCAACCGCGGAATCGCCAAGTGCGGGCCCGGTAGGGCAAACCGTTCCTGTTCCCGCCGTCATTCAGCCACTTACCGGATGCGAAAACCCGAATACAGGAGTGTCCAATGGGGATTGGGGTATAGGCTCCGATCCTGTTTTCGTGAACCCCTGGAATGTCGTCGTTGGAACGCCCGTTTATAAATCCAATACGATCTTTTGGACGTCGCGAGAAACTGCTCCCGGGCAATCGGTTTTGCTGACTGGCGCTTTCACCGATGCGACGAAGAGCATAAGAATCGCTCCGATTCCCGCCGGAACCTTAGATTGGCAAACCCTGGTGACCCAGAGCAGCACAGTGATTACACCCACCCAGCAGACCTCCACAGGGCTGTCTTTCCTTGTCCCTGTAAGTTTTCCTGCCGGAGTTTATGGCTTCCGGATTGAAGATCCATCCGCTCCCCCAGTCCTGGGAATGGCAAATTTACCCGCGCTGAACTGGGCAATTGGGGTCCCTCCCACAACGGACCCGACCACGGCGCTCATCCACCAGGTTTATGATTGCGGCGTTGAGCCGGGGGGCGTTCTCAGAGTCTTTGGCAAGAATTTCGTTCCGTCTAATCAGGTTATTCTGCAATCTCCGAACGGTAATGCGTATACCCTTGTCCCAACCAAGCTCGACAGTAATTCCGTTGCCGCTACGGTTCCCAGCGGCCTTGCTCCTGGAACCTACAATCTCTGGGTCGGAACATCTCCATGGAGTGCGACCTCCAGCCCAGCGGCTCAGATCACGGTCCACTCGCCACCCTCCCTGAACGTTCGGAATGTCGCCTGCTCTACTTTGATAGGGGATGGGGTTACTGACAATACGAAGCGCCTCCAATCATGCCTCGACCAGTATGCTCCGACCTCTGGCTCCAACGAACTCGCCTACATAAGTCTCCCCACCAGCGGCCCTTTTCTGCTCACAGGAGGAGTCACCGCGCACCCCTTCGAGTTTCTGATTGGGCCCTCTACCAGTCCAGCCAGTTTCGTGGGACGCCCTCCAAGCGCGCCACCGGCCGCGTGGTTCACCGTCCCACAAGACTTCGGCATGACAAATGTCTCGCTGCGGGCGCCTGCAAACCCGAGCCTCCTTCTCAGCGCTGACAGCACATCTGGCAGCCCCTCGACCTCCGGCCATCTCTTTTTCGACAACGTAAACTTCGCATCAACGTCCGGCCCAGGCAGTAATGGGGAATCAATGTTCGTCGTGGCTGGCCCTGATATTCAGGTCTACAACTCTACTTTCATTGCCGACTCAAATCAGGATTTCGATATTTACTTCGGAGATGGAGCTATTGTTTCGGGAAATCACTTTGTTCTAAATAATTGGACAGGCCTCGAGATAGGGGATAGCCAAAATGTGATCTTCGAAAACAACCTGACAGATTCTGCCCAAGCCATTGGTCAAGGTTCCGGCGGAACGTCAGGAGGGTCTGGTCTAAGTATCAGTCGAGGAAATAGCATCTGGGGACCGTCTGCGGTTTCTCGCGATGTCTACGTCGGGTATAACACTTTCCAGAATATGGGCTCGCAAGGTCAGCAGGTTATCCTCAATGACGGAGACGGAGGATCCTACTACGGCCCAGTTGCTTCGAGCGCAGCAAATACGGTGACCCTGGGTGCGGATCCGTGGTGGGCGTGGATGGGCACGACCAACCCGCAGGCGGCAAGCATCGCAATTGTCTCGGGAACAGGTGTTGGTCAGTATTCCTTATTGCAAAGCTACAGCGGGCGAACCATAACGCTTGCTAGCCCATGGAAGGTGCAGCCCGATGGAACATCCATCGTCGCCATCACTCAATACGAGCTATATATGACATGGGCTCACAACACGATGACCAATACCCTCGGAGCTTCCTTCACCCTGGCCGACGCGCTCGAAAGCGTGATTGAAGACAATACGTTGACAAATTCTGGTGCTGGTATTTATCTCTCAGCATTCGGACCTTATGGCGGCCCAGCATCTTACGGGCCGGTGATCAATACCGATGTTCTTCGCAATACGCTTATGGTGGGGGACGGGACCGATATCTGGTACAACCCGCACTCCAATTACGCAGGAATTGGGATACAGGATATGCCCGGTTGCTTAGTTTCTGGCCTTATGATCCGCGACAATGTGGTGCCTTCCAGAAACACCATTTTCAGTACTAACGGAGTGAATGGAATTACTGCTGTCGTCATAGAACAGAATGAGGCCTATATGGACTTTATGTTTCCCGTGCCAGGGTTCCTTATACAGGACAATTCGCCTCCTCCTGACTGATGCCAGGCCATGCGGACCGCGATGGTTGATCCTCTCGATCTCGGTTGCGCGGCCGCGCATCCTTGCTGATATCCCACCGCGTGCGATAGATCAGCAAGGAATCAGCCCGACAGTTGCAACCCGGTTGCACCGGAAAGCGTCTAGGTAGCCATGGAAATCGCGTTGCGCCGGCTGATCGGTCATCAGGTGGTCGTCATGGGGCCGACCTTTATCGACAACGAAAAGCTGCAGAGCGTGAAGCTGCTGGCCGTCGAAGAGGCCGGCATCTGGATCGAGAGCCAGGAAGCAGTCGACAAAGTCGTTGGGAGACTACAAAAGAAACCCTCGTCGGCGGCCCTCGCTTTCTTCATTCCCTACGGGCAAATTACTACCATCGTAGCCGGCTTCGAACCCACGGGCATCGAGTAGCGGGCGACTACTCCGTTCTCAACGCCCGCATGGGTTCCAGTCCTGCGGCTAAACGGGCCGGTAGCAGCGCGGCGAAAAAGGCCGCACAGCAAAGCGCATACACCAGCGTGAAAATAGCCGTGGTGGCCCCGATGCCAAGGGCGAGGGTCAGAATCGCTGTAGTGGCAAACCCTGGAGCCTTCGCAAATTGACGTAACGCGTAACGGACATCTGCCGCAATCTGCATCCGTTCCCCCTCGCTAAGCACAGATACGAAGGATCCTGGCTGGCAGTTCCGGCAGACTGGAGAAGAAGCAAAAAAAATCTGGCGTACCCACAGCCCCCAATCTTTCTGTTGGAGGTATGGCAAGGAAATACCAGGGTCCGCAATTACCCTAATTCGGGGGCTGACCGCCGGCGGCGACCGCTCAGCAGGTACACTGCGGCACGCAACTCCAGCAGAGGGTCATCGGAGGCGTCAATGCCATCGACCCGCGGAATGGGATCGAAGATAATCTGCTTCTGTTCGTGAGCTTCGTCAAGCACGGGTTCGGTGAAAGAGAGCTTTCCCAACTCCAGCAGCTTGCGATTATCGGGCCATTGAACGGTCACGTCATCCACCGTATCCCCGTCCTCGGCCAATTGAGCCACCACCCGAAACCTGACTGGCTCCTTTGCGATCCGTTGCTCAATTTCGTCGAAGAGATAATTAGGCCCTGTTGCCGCCGCAGCCGCGGCCTCCAGAGGCTCGTTTCCCGCCTCCGGGAGAAGGCGGAAGCGACCATAACGGGTCGAACCGTTCTTGTTGATAAAACGCACGGCGGTCAGACCAAAATATGTTTCCCGGGCGAAGCTTGAGGGTAGTGGCTTCGGCGCTTGCACAAATGCGAGCGCCGCCGGGTGCGTTCCCAGGTATTTTTCCAGCGGTGACCCGGGGATCTGTGCCAGATCGGTCGCGGCGATGGCGCTCAGGAATTCCAGGAAGTCCTGGCCCGTTCGCGAAGGAAAACCATTGGTCGAATGCGCCACGATGTCGGTGTGCACGCGATCGGCTAGATGGAATCGGACCGCACAGCCGCGTGGATCGGCATTCGGATCATTGTCTGGTATGACGGGAATGCCTGTGGAATTGGAGAAACGCACCGTCGCCGGGGTGGACGGCCGGTTCAAGTGGGGTGCCCTGCTGAGCTTTGCCGCTTCCGCCGTCGCCGTGAACGATCCGTTCAGCATGATGCCTTTGGCGTGCGCCGGTCGAAAGCCTGGGTGCGCCCCGAACAGGGCTTCAAACTTCAGCAATATTGCGTTGCTTAGGGCAAGAATCTTTTCATCGGTAGGCAGCGGCATGGGTTTGCTCCTCAAGTTGCGCATCGGCTTAAAGCCGCAGTCACAAGGCTCACGACTGCATTCTCAAGATGCCGAGCCTCGCCAATAAGTCGCGCACAAACAAAGATACTTGACGTTTATTAAAACTGACGTGGACTTCTTGTCGATCTGGTTCTCACACCCTGTAGGGTAATTGCGGGTCGATTTCTTCGGACGTCTGCAGGCCGCCAAACCTTTTGAAAGCGCTGGTAAAGCCAATCCTTTTCCTGCTGAGTTCGAGGCCAACCAACCTGCCGCCCTTCTGGCCACGTGCCCCAGAATAACGGCCCTGTACAAAGAACAAATCCTTCATCACGCGGCCTGACCACCCTGACGGTCACAATAAGGCAGAAGTTTCGATTTCAGCTATCGCAGAATTATCAAAAATTCAGGATATCGATTAAGGTTGGAGACGATGCGGGCAAGAACTGAGACGCGATGAATCGACCGACTTCCACGCCGCCCGTAGAACCACGAACGACAGGACCAACTGCGAAACATCGCAAGGTCGGGCGGGTGCGATGGTGGATTGTCTGGACGCTGTTTTTTTCCACGGTTACGAATTACATCAGCCGCCAGACATTCTCTGTTCTGTCCCCGATGATCTCCGCGCAATACCATCTGAGCCATACCGATCTGGCCAAAATTCTCGGTGCTTTCCAGATTTCCTATGCGGTCACCTGGCTGCTTGGCGGCATATTCCTTGATGCTGTTGGAACGCGGCTGGGCCTGGCGCTGGCCGTCATCTTCTGGTCCGTGGTCAATCTCCTAACCGGGTTTGCCGGCTCTGTCTTTAGCTTCGCGTCCTTCCGTTTTTTGTTGGGTATCGGCGAAGGATTTAACTGGCCGGCAGCCAGTAAGACGGTAGCCGAGTGGTTTCCTGGCCAGGAGCGCAGCATTGCGGTTGCCATTTTCGACAGCGGCTCGAGCGTGGGTGGCGCTTTGGCAGCAATCGTCATTCCCTTGATTGCATTAACATTCGGCTGGCGATGGTCCTTTGTTTTTTCCGGACTGCTTGGCTTCATCTGGTTGGCCATGTGGCTGCGTGTCTACCATCCCCTGGATCATCATCCGCGTGTGACGGTGGAAGAAGTGGCGCTGATCCGCGCCGGGCAGGATGTGCCTCGCACCTCGGCGGCGCGCGGCCTGTGGCGTTATCTTGACCTGGCCAAGAACCGCAATGTATGGGGCATCGTCCTGGGCCGCGCGCTGACTGATCCTATCTGGTGGTTTTACGTCTTCTGGCTGCCGCAATACCTGAGCGATGCGCGCGGCTTCAGCTTGAAACGTATAGCATTATTTGCCTGGATGCCTTTCATCGCCGCGGATATTGGTAACTTTACTGGTGGCTTTATCTCGGGCTATCTGGTTCGCCGCGGCATTTCGGTGTTGCGTGCGCGCACCTGGGTCTGCGCTGTCAGTTGCCTGCCGATCCTGGCCGGCATCCCCGCCGCGCGTGTCCACAGTGTTTCGCTCGCGCTGGCGCTGATTTGCATTGCCTTGTGGGGGTATGCCAGCTGGTCCACCATGGGATTGACGCTGCCTGCCGATCTGCTTCCCCACGATGTAGTGGCCACCGTAACTGGAATGAGTGGATTGGCCGCGGGCCTGGTAAGCGCCGCCTTTACCTTCGCCGTGGGCATCCTGGTGGATCGATTCTCTTA
>DASRRN010000501.1:0-17712 GCA_035695685.1 Acidobacteriaceae bacterium
GGTCCTTCCGTCGCGCTCAAGCCAAGCGGCCGTAAGGGCTTCTTTCGCGCGTATGAATTGCGCATGGATACCCTTGTTACCCACCCCATGTTCGAATACCGTGTCAGCTATCGGCGAATCCTGGAGATTCAAGCGCGGCTCCTGGCGCGCTTCTTGAGTGGAGAAATCGACGATTACCCGGCGTTCGTTACCCGTTGACGCTGCAGCGAGCGCCTTGGTCATGCACAAATCCCGCCAGCCGCTCGCCGGCTTTAACTTGAAAGAGGACAACTACTTGAAGCCCGCACCTGACGTCTGCTACGCTCTCCATCAGCCGCCCGAGGGTGGGCTCTCGCAAGCTATAGTGCAGCTCTTTGAAATCACGTCAGATAAACGGGAGCCCTATCCGCGATCACGTGATCGCGGCCTCATTGAAGCTCAACCACAGGCACGGTCTTCATTCAGGACGCGAACCTATCCGCGATCACGTGATCGCGGCCTCATTGAAGCTCAAGCCAAGATCCAGCAAGCTGGTTAACCCTGCAGCTCCTATCCGCGATCACGTGATCGCGGCCTCATTGAAGCGGAGCATCCGATGAACCAAACCTTTGCCATCCTCATCCTATCCGCGATCAATTGATCGCGGCCTCATTGAAGCCACGACATAGGGGAGATTTATGGCCGCACCTAACTTTCTATCCGCGATCAATTGATCGCGGCTTCATTGAAGTACAGTATCGGCGCCTGCGGGCGCACGGAGCGCGCGTGCTATCCGCGATCAATTAGCAAATCCGGGACAGACGAAAAGTGGTCGTGACGCATGTTGTTCTCCACCGAGTTTCTATTCGCACTCATTTAGGAGCTTCCATTCGGGAAGCTCGGTGCCGGTTGGGTTCAGTAGGAGAGTCGATGCTGCCAGTCGGAAGGCGACGGATGCAGATATGAGGAGTTACAGGAAAACCAGGATCGTCTTTTTCATGCGAGGGCTGCTTTCAGAGAGGGGGTGGTGAGGGTGAGGGTAAGTACGGTGATGTCGTCGTGCTGGCCGAATTGCTTTGCGGCTTCGGCGATGGCGCTGGCGGATTGGGTGCTGATGGCCTCGGTTCGGTGGAAGCCGAAGAGCTCGCGACGTTTGTTAGTGGCTTCTACGACTCCGTCCGATACGAAGGTGAGGCGGTCGTTTGGATTGAGCTGGAATGTGGTTTCGGAGTAGCAGACATCCGGCGTGATGCCGAGCGGCAGGCCGGATTCAACATTTAGTTCTTGCCCATTGCAGTAGGGCGGGAGGTTTCCGGCGTTGGCGAGGGTCATGTTGCCGTTGGCGGCGATAAGCGCGGCGGTGCAGGTGACGAAGCCTGTTATTTGGCCGTGGAGAACGCGGTTGAGGTGAGCGAGGAGTTCGGCGGGTTTTCGCACCGAACAGCCGCGCAGCGCGCCGATGATGGCGCCGACGGTCATTGCAGCTTTGAGGCCCTTGCCGCTGACGTCTCCGACGACAACGAGCAGAGACCCGTCGCTGGCGGGCATGATCTGGAAGAAGTCACCGCCTACTTCACTGGCGGGAAGATAGACGCTTTCGATGGCAAAACCGGGGGTGATGGGCGGCTTTGCTGGGATGAGCAGCGATTGAATGTTGCGGGCAGACTCGAATTCACTTGAAAGACGCGTTTCCTCCTGCCGGGCGAGAGAGAAGCGCCGAATCAAAAATATAAGAAGGGCAAAGATGAAAATTGTGCCGACGGCCGGAACAGGCGTCAACACAAACGGGTTAGTTAGCAATGGGAAATCCCAGTATAACGCCCATCGCTGCCAGCCCAGTTGCCACGTGATGAGGAGGATGTTGTCGATGAAGGGAAATCCTTGCCAGAGAAGCGTGGGAACAAGCAGGATGAGCGCGTCGCGATCGCGTTGGAGTGCACGCTTAAGCAGGGTTACGAGAATCCAGACGGTGGCAGGGAGCACGGCCAACGTGGCAAGCAGGCTGGCGAATCCCACGGAGCTGATATTGAAGACGTAAAGAAAGACCGTTGGCGGACTGATGAACAACAGGGCGGCGACCAGCCACCAGGTTCTGGAACGCGGGGCGCGCAGCACGACGGAGAAAAAAGCCAGGGCGGCAAAGAGAGCAGCCGATTGCACTGTGCCATCGATAAAATCAAAGACCGGCATAGGGATCAGAGCAAGTAGCCGGCTGATGTTTAATCCAATGTCTATCGCGTTCGCTAGTAGAAGCACCGCGAACCATAGATATTCACGCTCTTCGCGGCGGATGAAAAACAAGACGAGGACGACGAGGCCGACGAGCGTGCCGAGGACGGCATAGGTGTATTCATCGACGACCCTGTTCCACTGAAGCGATCTGGCCGTCGCCGCACGTTCCGCGATGAGGCGGGAGTCTCCGAAATAGCTGCTACCGAAAAACCCTCCCGGCGCATAATCGGCCCAGACGGGAGCGTGCCAGGCACGGATGGCAATATGAAACGTATGCGGGCCGGAGGAGGCGGCGGCGGATATGGCGAAGGCGCGGCTTGAAGCGGAGTAGGCCCGGGAATTGAGGATTGGGCCGTATGAACCGGCGAGGTGTCCGTCGACGAAGAGCTGATAGCCCGTTTCCATGGGTCCTAAATAGATGGACCAGTTCCTACTACCCTCAGGCACCGCGACGGTGAAGCGATACCATGCGAATCCGCCATAGTTCTTATAGCCCTGTTGGCTCCAAGCCTCATCGGAGCGGAGCAGAGGCCATTGCGAATCGTCGAAATTCGGGTCGGCCCATGCGCGATTGTCTCCGGTGTGAAAACGCCAGAGGCCGTCGAGGGAGGCGACGGGCTCGCGTCCGGTTTGCAGGTTGAAGTTCTGGGCATGGAGGCCAGAGGCCGCGCAGAGTAAGAACGACAACGAGGCTAGCGACACCAGCAGCATAGAGAACAGCGAGCGTCTCATTTGTACCTCTCCGGGGGTAGGACAGAATCTTGAGGAACCTGTCGACGACCTTTTCGGATGCCTCTTCGCATCCACGCTGGTAGATTTGCGCTAAGCCCTGGCGTCAACCGAGGATCGCGCCTCGACAGGTAGGCGGACACTAGCCGACTTTAAAGGTTTGATCGAAGCGGCTTCGCTCTCCCTCTCCGGACTCCGGTACTGGCTCACGCTGCCGTGTCTTAGGAGGACCCGGTCCGCAAAGGTCCGGCCGCTGTGTAGGTGCTGATGATGACACCAGAGGAGGCAGCTTTCGTGCTGGTGAGCGCGAGTTCGCGCGGTGCAGTCCCGTCGGAAAAGAAACGTTTCCCTTTGCCCAGCAGGACTGGATACACGAACAGCAAAACCTCATCCGCAAGCCCGTGCTCGAGCAACATCGGTGTCAGCGTCGAACTGCCCCAGAGGATCAGGTCCGGCCCACCCTTAGCCTTGATGTGGCGAAGGCCCTCGACGATGTTTTGTCCGAGGCTCTCGACCGGACCCCATTCAAGGATGTCCGGCCTGTGGGTCGCAACATACTTTGTCACCGCGTTCAGGCTGTCCGCCAGCGGATTGCTCGGCGCCTTCGGCCAAAAGCCAGCCCAGATGTCGTAGGTATGCCGCCCAAGCAGAAGATCGAAGCTCTTGGCATGCTCCGCGAGGATCGCGCCTCCCACGGCGGGATCGCGATGCGGCACGGTCCATCCACCATGTGGGTAGTCGCCGTCTTCGGTCGGGCCGCCGGGAGCCTGAATCACACCGTCCAGCGAAATATGTTCGATGATCTTGAGCTTTCTCACGTTCCGTCCCCTTCTGCGGGCGTCGGCCATGGCATAACGTCGCCAACACGGCCTCCGGGCACTCGTCTGGCCACCTTTCTAACCATAGTATGTGATGAGTACCGGAAACCGCCCATGCCGCCAGGAGTCCTTTTGGATTCACGCTAAACCGCCGTGCACTCACCCACGCCAAATCTGGAATTTCGGGCGTACCACCAGACGCATCAGCTCGTTCGGCTGAATCTTGTAGCCGCAAAGTGGGCATGGCAGAGAGAAATCGAAGTTGGGCTTGCCTTTGAATCGGGGCGCCATCATCCCACCCGCCCATCTGCCGTGTTCACGGGCTTCCGGATTATCACGTGAGAGAGCCGGCCGAGGAACACCTCCGACGGCAGATAGCGCCTATGTTCATGGCAGAGCGGACACCTGGTAGCGATCGGCTGCGACGGCATCGCCTCCACCGGCGCCGGGATATTCTCGCCGCAACCCTTACACTGAACCACTACGCGCTTCGAGCTCTCTGGTCCGGGGAACATGAAATACAGTATAGGCGAACACAAGGCGAACATTATCCACAAGCTTTCCTGGATTGGACGAAAGGCGGAACGACGGAAATGACCCTACCCAAAAAGCACTGCTAGTTGTTTTCGGTTGCAGATTTTTCCCTCACCCCAACCCCAAAGGATTCCGGAAAACCGGGGGTTACCTTTAGTTAACGACACCTGCATCCACATGTTTCTTATCACAGGCTCTTGTGCGCCAAAGCCACGCGTGGGATCGTTGGTTTGGACGGTCTCCTGAGGAGAATCATGCGGCGGCACCTTACCGGAACTACAACTCGGCTCGAAACACGAGTACGACTACGGTGACTTATCGCGCTTACCGCGCACATATTTCCGCCGAACACTCTCCCCGGCCTTGCCGGAAGTCAATCACCCACTCCATCCATCGTTACCCCTAAATATCTTATGGGGACGGGAAAATTACAAATTTGATCATCTTGATAAAACAAAGGACTTATCAGCCAATCCCGCCGGCAAAACCGAGCCACGCTCTGCTTCCCGTGGTAATCGAGGCTCACTCCGGCAAGGCTCCCTATCTGTCGGCAAAGCCGAACCGCCCTACCCGGACGGCACCTTACCACGCATACCACGCATATCACTCACCATTTCCGTCGGCCGCCCACCCGGACGGCACCTTACCACGCATACCACGCATATCACTCACCATTTCCGTCGGCTGCCCACCCGGACGGCACCTTACCACGCATACCACGCATATCACTCACCATTTCCGTCGGCTGCCTTAGGTTGCGAAGACTGTCACGGCGACTAAACAGTGGGATCGCGGCCGATTGAGGTCAGTCATCTTGATGTCTAACCGGCCCGTGCGCCCCGATGTAGTAGAATTCGTCCGTCTAAAGGAGAAAGCCATGACGCTGACTATCTACGACGGGAAAGATTTTGCCAGGCAATTTCGCGTGGTACGCAATAACACTCTACAGATCGCGGAGGATATTCCAGAATCGAAGTACGGCTTCGTGCCGGCGCCTAACTGCCGCACTGTTGCCGCTTTGTTGACCCACATCGCAGTTAGTCCACGGATATGGTTCGAGATTCAAGGCAAGCAACGGGTAAAAACGCTGGTCGGCTTCGATTTTGCCAAACTGGCCGGCGACGTGAAGGCTCAGGAAGCGAGGAACAGAAGCAAGGCGGAGATCCTCGATCTATTGCGAGCTGAAGGTGAAAAGTTTGCTGGATGGCTAGATACGCTGACCCCCGAGTTTCTGGAGGAAGTGTTCACCCTGGCCGATAACACAGGCACAAAGTCGCGCTTCGAACAACTGCTCGGGGCCAAGGAACACGAGATGCACCATCGTGGCCAGCTGATGCTTATCGAGCGCCAGCTTGGAATTGTGCCTCACCTTACCAGCCAGGCGGAAGAGCGCCAGGCGCAAATGGCTGCGGCGAGAGGTTGAGGTTTTAAAGATGGGATGACCACCCGCAGCGGCCTGTCCCCCTCAAGCCTGGAGGTGAAGCAGCGCGGCACGGTGTCGAGGACGGCAACTCTAAGACGGCCTTTTTTCCGCTCGTAACGTCACGAGCTCCCATCCTGCTATGCTGATCTCATCTCCGACAGGCGCAAGTTCTTCCTCCGCAAGATTACTCCGCCAGGTCCGTCCGACCTGCGAGGAAGCCCACGTTAACTTCACTCTTCGACGTTCGCCGGAAGCCTCAAATAGCCGAATGATCCATGCCTTCCGGTCTTCGCTGGGCTTTAGAGTGATTACGATGACGTCCGAGGGTTCAATACGCAGAAGAGATGCCAATTCGCCCTTCGAAGAACTCGACTGGCGCGCGAGAAGAGCTTCCGAAAACCCAATAGCCAAGCGGCTTGCGGCCGAGGCGTCGTATCGGCGATGCGGTCGCAGCGCATAGCGGAACGTCACAGGCCCTTCCTGGTACGCGCGATAGTTGGTTCCCCAATGATTGTTCATCACCCAAGAGTAGAAGGTCTGCGTTTCTTCAATGTGCTTTCGCCAGACGCTTGGATCTCTTTGGGACCCGAGCATCGTTGCGCTGATCTCGCCAATTTCGACGAGAGGTGCGTCCTGCGTAATCCACGTAACACCAACGCTTTCGTTGGAAACGTCGAGCCAACGCCCGACGGGCAACCAGTTCTTGCAGGATCCGGGAAGCTGGTCGGTCTCCGGGCGCATATTGCCAAGCGCGATGTCCATCGTCATCTTGCCGTTCGGGACGGCAAACGGAAATGCAAACTGGATGCTCTCCTTGGAGCCGCGCTGTGCAAACTCGTCACCCGGCCCTCCCACACCAGGATGAGGATTGAGGGGAGCCCGCAGTTTGTCGATCGTATTCGACACCTCGACATAATCCATGTCCGCACCAAGCCGAATCCGTCGAACGAGACTCTTGCAACCCGGAGCCGAAGACTCAATACGAATCGAGACAGCAAGGGGCCCGTGCTCCTCGACGACAATCGTTGCGGGACCACTCGACTGCAGATGATCTACATCGCTGCCTTCAAGGAACAGGAACTGGTTTAGTCTATGCTTTCCGCTGTTCGCAAGGTTCTGGTCTTCGCCATGGAGACGCAGGGCAGCAATATCCCCGCTGGACGGATCGATCGATGCTTCCACAATCCCATTGGACAATCGATGATCCTTGTATGACACGGAGCTCGCGGGGCCATGTGCCTTGTGATCTGAGAGCGTGTAACCCGATATGCCGAATGCCGGCACATCGGTGACCAGCACGGCGAGTTCACCTGTGCTGAACCGTTGGGACGGTACTGGTTTGCCGTGGCTGTCCGTCACGCGATCCCCGGCTGCGGAGAGTTCGCGAGAAAGATAGAGAATTTCAGTTCTTTCCCAGGAGGTGGGGTTATGGACTTCGATCGTGTTGGAAGGAGCATGATCCGCCTGCTCGCCGGTTGCTTTGTCGAGGAGCTCTTTCGACAACTTCTCCGCATCGACGGCGAAGGCTCGTTTCACATCCCATTGCTGTTTCACGAACGAATTCTCTGAATCAGAGACGCTGTTCCACGCTCCCCAGGTGTGTTCGGAATAGAGGAGTACATCGCGCCACGCATCGGCATACGCCGCAGGATCGTAGCTGTTGGGACTAGTTATGGCGGTCAATGCCTCGGCCACGTTAAGTCTGTCAGCGGCGTTGCGACTCATGGCCGTCTCAAGCGCGGATGAGCCGGCGCCGTCTTCCCAGTACGGCGTCAAATCACCTCGGTATTGCGGCAGTTGATTGCGGTAGCGCTTTTCAAAGGCCGAAAATGCGGTACTGGTCGAGGCAATGGAGAATCGGGGCCACTCATACTTGTCGTTCCAATCCCGGATCCAGTCGCTCAAGTCCGCATCGGGTTCGGCATTGTCGCCGTGTCCAGACCATCGAATGTAGGAGATATCATACGGGTAGTGGACTTCATCCATCCGGTCCTGGTATTTCGCGGCCAGGTCATTGCTGAGCTTCATCACATGAGATAAGGCGTATCCGGTCCACGGCACCCAGAACAAAACCTTCTCGTTGCCGGACGGCGAGATCCACCAGAACGGCCTATCCTGCCATGTCACCATGAACGTGCCGATTCGATCGAAGTAGTTTGGGGCTGCGGAGAAATATCGGATGCCAGCCTGGGACATCGCCGTCACGGTTCCCCATGAGAATCCTGGAACATCACTCATCATGGCGGAGTCTACCTTCACGCCGCATATTTTGCCGAGTTGTCCCGAGTAGCGAAAGAGCTGTAGCAGTTCTTCTGGCCGACAAAGTCCAGTGAGTTCGTTGGCATAAGAGCCGTTCAGGCCGATCCAGCTTTTCTGCACGGCCTCAATCAGATCACGGCGCGCAGCTTCAGTGCCTCGCCGCATATAGAGATCAGCACCCCAGAGCACTTCCAGATTCCAGATGAACCTTGAACCGTCCGGGTAATTCGCCGTCTTGCGGGCGAGTTCGATCCCGCGTGTGATATTGCGAATTTGCTTCTCTTCGACATTTGCCTGGAGATCGGTATAGCCAAGATCGTGGTGCGAATGCGGCAGGACATAAATGAGCATCTGCCGCACTGGCTTCAGTTCGATCTCTTCAGAGGATGATTTGCCGTTGATTTCGACGGTCACCGTGGAACGTTGAATCCCAGTGACTGGTTTCAGGTAGACCTCAAAGGTGCTCGATCCCGTCTGAACGTCGCGCCGATCAACCTCAACTCCATCAAGTTTGGTGGTTGCTGAGCCTGCTGGGCCCGTATTCTCGACGTGTATCTGCAGCGGTTGACTCAGCCCGCCGTTCTTGCGGGCAAGCGCTCGGATAGGTATCCCCAACCGTGCCTTGTCTTGCTTCTGCACCTGACCTGCGCTCTGGCCCACCAGATCGCGGGAGCACAAAATGCCGCCGGCCGCCATGGACAGGCTCTTCAACAGATCTCTACGCTTCATTTTCACCATGCCTTGAACGCCCAAAAGTCAATTTTGCCAAAATACAACAGAGAAATCGCCACTATCTGGAGCAATTGTGCGGGGAGAAGGTGTTCAGCGTGGTATGTACGGTGCTTCGGATACCGCGACACGCTAGATCGACATCCATGCAGGCGAGCATCATCGTGCAGGTAGTCCGCTATTCCTTGTGCTCGGGCGCGGAACTCGGCTTGCATGGAATCGTCAGACTGAGACAAAATCCAATCTACCGCAGCTACCATGCCTACAATTTGCTCCTTCGCTACTTTCATTCCTCTGCCGACCACGTCATCGACCCGACCTCCATGTTCTCTTCGGATGCAAACACGATTGTTGTAGGAGTCTGGATGTTGCAGGAAGGCGAAGAGATGATTGTTGCCAAGCGTCTTCACGAAATCCTGATGAATGCTATCAAAACTTAAAGTACCTTCGGTAAGAGCGTTCCCCGAACCGAGAGTTCATTAGGGAATGCCGTGGCCACAGCCAGTCGTTGGCATTTGGCAAGACTGGGCAATCTTTTGACAATTATTGTAAAGATGTACACATAATCGTTGTGGGGATCAGGATGCTGCAACAAGGCAGGAGCTGCCGGTTGCCAAATGCCTCCACGTTCGAGTGACCCGGCCTTTCTTGGGAGACAACCATGCACAGAGTGAACTCCGTTTTTCTACTTTGTCTTTCTCTTATCGTTACCTTGACTTGCGCGCCGGCACCGGCGCAGACGGTCGACACGGCCATAGAAGGGACCATCACGGACAGCAGCGGAGCTGCCATTCCCGGCGCCACCGTCGTCGTCTCGTCTTCCGCCACGGGAATCAAGAAACAGGCCGTCACCGGCTCCAGCGGCGACTACACCGTCAACTACCTCACCCCCGGCAACTACGACGTGACAGTCTCGGCCAACGGCTTTCGCTCCGCCGTGCAAAACAGCATCGTGCTGCAGATCAACCAGCAGGCGAGGGTCAACCTCGTCATGGGGGTCGCCGGCCAGGAGCAGACGGTCGAGGTGCAGGGCACCCAGCCCTTACTCCAGACTGAGGACGCCTCCCTTGGCGTTGTTGTCGGGGCGGATAGCGCGGCCAACCTACCGCTCAACGGCCGCAAGTTCAGTGACCTTGCCATCCTCACCCCCGGCGTCACTGTCAACAATCCAGACAACCACTCCTCCAGCACGGCCGGCACCGCCGTCAGCGCCTATGGCGGCCAGATCACCTGGGCGCAGGTCAACGTCGACGGCGTCACCATGGTCAACAACCGCCATGCCTACATCAACGTCTACCCCTCCGTCGACGCCATTCAGGAGTTCAAGGTACTTACCGGCAACGCCGAAGCTGAGTATGGGGGCGGAGCCGGCACGGTCACCAATATCCAGCTCAAGACCGGCAGCAACGCCCTGCACGGCGACGCCTTCGAGTTTCTTCGCAACACGGCAATGGACGCGCGTAATTTCTTCCTGGTCGCTCCTGTTCGCAAGCAGGTGCTGAAGCAGAACCAGTTCGGCGCTACACTCGGCGGCCCTATCATTAAGGACCGTACGTTCTTCTTTGGCAGCTACGAGGGCCTGCGCTCTGTCGAGCAGACCGCAAGTCTCAGCAACGTTCTTACCACCGCAGAGGAAAACGGCGACTTTTCCGCTCTGCTGCCGGGTACCCAGCTGTTGAGTCCTTATACGGGAATTCCCTACCCCAACAACCAGATTCCCGTCGATCCAGTCGCGCAGAATATCGCCCGGACGTACATACCACTGCCGAACACCAACCAAAACGGCCTAAATTACGCGGGTGTCACGTCGGGTAACGAGAGTGTGGATCAATACCTCGTGCGCCTCGACCACAAGATCAACGATAACAATCAGCTCGCCTTCCACTTCCTGTATGCATTCCGCAACTTTCCGTCTGCCGATCTCAATCCCAACTTCACTTATACGGGCACCTATCCGATATACAACGTCGGGTTGCAGTACGTGCACACCTTCAATGCCAGGATGGTCAATGAGCTTCGTCTGGGCGCCGATCTAGAGCACGTCAAGCAGCTGAGCACGCTGGCCAACACCGGCTTCACCGCCGCTTCCATCGGCATCAATGGCTTTGTCCAGCCCAACGGCCAGCCTTGGCCGCCGCCAGATGAGGGTTTTCCGGTAATTTCCAGCTCCGACTTAATTGATATCGGCGACGGCACGGCGGCATCGAACCTCGACGACAGCCGCACGTACCAGATCGTTGACAATTTCACGTGGACCAAGGGCAGGCATACGCTGATCTTCGGCGCCGACATCCGCCACAATCAGGACAACGCCACCACCGACAACACCCCCTATGGGCAGATCACCTTTAATGGGGCCTTAACCGGCTACGACGGCGCAGACTTCATACTCGGCGTGCCCTCCAGCGTCATCACCCCGGAAGGCGTGCCCCTCACCCTGGCTCGCCAGTGGCGCGACGCAGTCTATTTCCAGGACAACTGGAAGGCAACGCCCAAGCTGACCGTGAACCTCGGCCTGCGTTACGACCTCTGGGTGCCGCCGCACGACAACCTCGACACCTCACGGACACTCGACTTCAGCACGTCGCCTCCGACTGTCGTAAACCTGCCCAACCCCATCTGGAAGATCACGCACAAGGACTTCGCGCCCCGGCTCGGCTTTGCCTACAACCTTCCGCATCAGTTTGTGGTGCGCGCCGGCTACGGCATCACTTTCTTCGGCGGCCAGTTCGACAATATCAACATCCTGCAGCTCAATCCGCCAACCGATCCCAGCTTCACCCTCACCAACGGCACCAACCCCAGCAACCCCCCAACGGCTACGATCCAGAACCCGGTCTCGCCTGACCTTGCGGCCGCGAATGCCAACGTCGCCACGCTCCCCATGAACGACCAGCATCCCGATCTTTATCTCCAGACCTATAACCTGACGGTCTCCAAGCAGTTCTGGTCTAACGTCATCGAGATCTCCTACGTCGGCGTCAAGGGGAATCACCAGGATACCTCCGATAGAAACTTCAACTCAGGGCCGCCGCAGCCCGCGAGCGGCAATGTCAACGCCAACCGGCCCTATCCTACCTTCGGTACCATCCGGCTTATCGACTTCTCAGGGGGAGCATCGAGTTATAACGGACTGAATATCCATTTCGAACATCGGTTCTCGCACCAGTTGGAGTTCACTGGGTCTTACAGCTGGTCCCATCTGCTGGACAATCAGGGCACAGACATCAACAACGGCAGCAGCGAGACGCAGATCCCAGCGTCAAAGGAGTGGGCCAGTGGTCTTACCGATCAACGCAACTACCTGACCATCGCCTTTGTCTGGGAGTTGCCCAAGCTCTCGGGTGGAAACGGCGTGACGCGCGCTGTCCTGAATGGATGGGGCATCAACAGCATCTACCAGTACATCAGTGGCAGCCCCCTGTGGTTGACCCAATCAGCGGACGGTGAGAACAACGGCAACCAGAACCAGCGCCCCGATCTGGTCCCTGGTCAGCCTCTGAAGCTCGCCCACAGAACGAACGCCGAGTTTTTCAATACCGCCCGTTTCACGGAGGCCATTGGCCACTATGGCAGCACACCGCGGAACCCGGTGACAGGGGTCAAGAACGATCCGCTCACCCTGGCCGTCAGGCGGGTCTTCCCCCTGCCCTTCGAGGGACAGCACCTGGATTTCCGCATAGAAGCTTTCAACGCCCTCAATCATCCTCAGTTCGCCGCCCCTGGGGTCGTTCAGGGCTCCAGCACCTTTGGGGTGATCACCGCGACCAATTCCGACAACCGTGATCTGCAGCTGGCCTTGAAGTACGTCTTCTAGGCCAGCGGGCAAGAACGGCCGGCGATACTCTTCGTCCGCTGCCCTCGCCGATAAGGCAGCTGGATAGCTCTAGGCATTTGTCGAACTTTTACTCCCGCCATTCCAAGCCTTTTGGAAGTACTGAATCATCGTCTGAGGCGTGATCACCCCTTCAACGTGACGCACCTCACCCCGGCTAACGACTGGCAATATACCCGGATTCTTTCCAAGGCGCTCCAATACAAGTTCGAGCGGTTGGTCTGGATGTACATGTGCGTGATCTTTAATAACAAGAGTGGAGATTGGGGTGGTCGCCAGTCCGGACTGGAGCGCTTGCTCGATTTGATCGCGTGTGACCAGACCCGAGTACAAACCGTTGTCGCCAACAAGGAAACTTCCTGCCTCATTTTCGGTTGCCATTCTCGCGGCATCTTCAACTGAAATAACTGGCGAGAGAAGAACGAATTCCCTCGTCATGATGTCCCTCGCCCGCCAAGTCCCAGCGGGCTCGCGGAAGCCAACTTTAGGCAGATGCACATGGTCCTGATCAAGCAACGCGCGGTAAAGCGGGATTGGTTGATACCGGGTTGAAATCAAGAAACTGATCATATTGGCAATCATCAGCGGTACCAGAACCTGGTAATCCTGGGTGAGTTCGAAAATCATGAACACCGATGTCATCGGGGCACGGATAATTCCTGCAAACAGCGTACCCATGCCTACCAGGGCATATGCACCCGGATCACCGGTTGGAAACGGCGCAAAGCGATGCACCAGCACACCAATGGCTCCGCCTGCCATCGCACCGAGGTAGAGGCTGGGCGCGAAGATTCCTCCAGCATTTCCTGAGGCGTACGAGATAACCGTTGCGATCAACTTTGCTGTACACAACAGCACCAGCGTCCTCAGTAAGAGGCCGCCATTCAGCGCCTGATCGGCATACTCATACCCAACGCCGAGCGCCTGCGGACAGAAGATCAGGATGATTCCAATCATCAAGCCGCCCATTGCCGGCTGGTAGATCCTGGTTCGCCCGGGCATTCGGAGAAATATTGCCCGCAGCCAAAGCATACCTTTGCAAAAGGCCAGCGAAACAGCGCCACCGACGACTCCAAGAACCGCGTAAGCGAGCAATTCGGCTGAGCTAACCAGATGATATTGAGGAACATGAAAAATGGGGTTATTGCCAAGGATGGAACGTTCGACGATAACCGAAGCCACTGATGCCACGACTGTGGAACCGAGCAAGGCCGCGTTCAGGTCGCCGATGATCTCTTCCAGGGCAAACAATACTGCCGCAATCGGGGTATTGAATGCCGCAGACAAGGCTGCAGCTGACGCGACCGGAATTAAGCTTCGGGCGCGCTCGGAAGAAAGATGAAACTGCTTTCCGATCGAGGAGGCGATACCCGCCCCAATCTGCACCGACGGGCCTTCTCTCCCCATAGAATGTCCGGACCCGATGCAGAGCACCCCAGTCAGAAACTTTCCAAAAGCCACGCGAGCCGGCACGTGTCCCTGGTAGATGTGATAGGCGGCTTCAGTCTGCGGAACTCCACTGCCACGAGCCTCCGGGAAGAATCTTGCCAGCAAGAACCCTGTGACCAGGCTCACCCCTGTGGGAACCAGAATGTAGCGCAGGATGGAAGGGGATACGCCGAACAGCAGGTATGTTGTGCCTTTGATGGCCAGGGTGAAGAGCACTGCAGCAAGCCCAGCGAAGATCCCGATCACTATAGTCAGTGCGAAAAAGATGTGATTCTCGCGCAGGCGCAACCGCTGTATAAGGGGCAGGTCGGGAGCGCTCATGGCCGTGCACCATTGTGCTGAAGGCCAATCAGAATCAACGCCTGATCCAGGACCGAAGGCTCTCCGCAGCTATCCGAGGCTGCCTTTTGCATCTTGAAGATGAGGCTTACGCCGGCCCCTACCATGTCGGAATCCGGCAGATGCTTCCTCTGGTTCAATTTAGGCTCCATCGCGAGAGCCTCTGCTTTCAGCGACTGCAATTCTGCGGTGGTTCCGCTTTTGGAATTCTGGTTGAGGCAACTATCAAGCCTCCGGAGAGAGCGCTCAAAGTCCGGAATTACCCGGCGCTGCCTCTCCTCAGCGGTGAGGTGTGGCGCTAGCGGGTCGTCAGCGAGCACCATCTCGGCGAGCGAGAGAAGCTGGCGCGCCTTTTCGGATTGTGGATTCAGATCCAGCGAGTCTTTCAGGTATTGCGTGGCCTTTGCGTAGTCCCCAAGCTGAAACGATGTTTCGCCCGCTCCCGTCAGCGCCTCAACGTTGTGACTGTCCAGCCGAACTGCTTCGCTGTAGTCCTTCAATGCGTGCTGGGGATCCCCGGCTTCAGTGAAGAGTTTTGCTGTTTCTATCCAGGAAGGCGCCGAATCGGGGATCTCGGTTTCAAGAATGAGCAGTTCGGGAGATGCCAGGTTCCCCTCCTGGTGGCCCAGGAGGAAACGAATGAGTTCAACCCGCAGTTGCCGTCGCCGCACATCGATTTGACTGCCACTCCATCGACCGTACAGAGCATTCTGGTAGTAGCGCACAGCGTCAGAAGTTTCTCCCTGCTTGGCTGTCAGTCGAGCCAGATAGATATTGATCTCTGCATTTTCAGGATCGGCCTCCCGTAAACGAAGCAGTAATTGGTGCGCCTCGATATCGTGATTGCCGGCAATCAGGGCATCAGCTAGCGCCAGGGCATATTTCTGGTTGTACCGGGTGCCTGCCGTGGACCTGCGAAAGGCCTGAATCGCCTTCTCGATTTTGCCGGAGGCGATGTACTGCTTACCTTGGTCGTACCAGATGCGGCCAATCCTGACCTCCATCCGCTGTTCTCTTGCCGCCATAGTCCTCGTAAAAACGAAAACGCCGACGGCGACGAGTGCGAGAGCCACCAACAGAAAGATCTCTTTGTTCAGGATGCGAGCTGTTACTCCTTCGTGCACAATATGCAGGCTCCAGAAGCTGACAATCGCGGCCCCCATTATAGTGCTTTGACCCTGTAGTGCTCCTGGCTTTGCATTGGCAGCAGTAGAGGGTGTACACTAGCACTCGCGTCGCGATGCATGAACGTTGCCTGATACGCCATCGTCAACGCTCTCACGACCCCTGCGATGGGTACTGCGGACGAACTTCGGGGATCTAACGTCTCATTAAGAAACATTCTGTTCGCGATGGATTTCTCGCCCGATTCGCTACGGGCATTTCCCTTCGCGGTTGGAATGGCGCTTCGTTATGGCGGTAAGATTTTTGTCGCACACATCGTACCCGCGAAAGACGCCGACGCAGCGCCGCTGCGAGAACAAGCCTCTTTGGACAAGCTATTAGAAGCTTCCATGGAGGCAGGTTTGAATAATCCTCTCGGAAGTCTGCGGAGTGTTCCCCACGAAGTCCTCGTGGATCATGGCGACACCTGCGCGCGGCTTTTGGCGGCCGCAGACAAGTGCAGGATCGATCTGGTTGTAATCGGGACGCACGGTTGGCATGGGATCAAGAAGTTGTTGAAGGGATCGACTGCCGAAGAGATCACTTGCCTGGCAACCCGGCCAGTGCTGGCTGTCGGCCCCGAAGTTTCGGGCCGATTCGACTTCAAACGCATTCTCTATGCGACCGACTTTATGCCGTCCTCCATTCGTGCTTTGCCATATGCGGTTTCGCTGGCGCAGGTGTACGGTGCTGACCTGCTGGTTCTGCACGTGAACGAGGGCGACAGCCGGGAAACACCTGTCGAGGCAGCACCAAAAACCTCGGAGTTTCTCCGTGAATACCTAACGGATTATGGTGCTAATCCCATGCGAGATAATATCATCATCGATTTTGGGTCGCGCACTGAACTTATCCTGGAACACGCTAGCCGCCGGCAAGTTGACCTTATTGTTATGGGGCTCCGTCACCTGGGTAGTATCAGGGCTCGAATCGCGTCTCACCTCCCCGGCTCAATTTCTTATGAAGTAATCTCCAGAGCGCGCTGCCCCGTCTTGACAGTGCCTCTACTGAAAGAGGCATCCTACGATTGAGAACAGCACAGGGTTGCTCCCATATTGATCAACGAGAATGGCCGCATACACTTTGACTTTCGCGTGCACCCGGCGGAACGGTCCATTCCTTCGCCATCAAGTCGTGACGGGACCAGGGCACATGGCGGTGAGCGATTAGCACTGATCAAGGGAGCTTCGCGAGGAAGTCATTCATTTCTCGAATGACCTCTGCCTCATTTGAGAGGTAGACGTAGTGGTCAGCATTGGGGATACGGACTACATGGGCGGAGGGGACTCCGGACGCGAAAGCGTCTGCCGCCGCCGTGCAATTGATACGATCGGCCGCCAGCCTTTTAGATTTCATCGCGGGATCGTTTTGGAAAGCGCGATCCCAGTTGTGAGGACATGCGTAGATGGCGAGGATGGGAACCGGAATCTTTGTATATTTCTGCCCTCCATACGTAAGCGCGGCGATGATCGGCGAACGAGGCGGTATCGGGGGCATGGATGCAACACCAAGGTTGGAGTCGTGCAGCGTCTTCTCGAATTGAGAGATACGTATTTCAAGGTCCAACAGATAACTCTTCTCGTCCACCCCGCCTGCTTCCACTTGATCGATTCGTCTCTTGAGGTCATTCATCTCCAGGTTCATGTCCGGATGGGCGGGATCATCGTAGGCAAATCCATAGGCGGCTTCGAGATAGATTAATCCGGCTACTCTCTCCGGATAGCGGCTGCCGATGGAACTCAACTCTTCGCCGGCAAACGAGTGACCAACCAGGATGGGACGCTTGAGCTTGAGAGCGTCGATGACTGCGAGAACGTCGTCGCCCAAATGGTCAGCTGAGTAGTTCCCGTTTGCTGGAGCGGGCTTGCTGGAGGCGCCGAAGCCACGCCGTGTGATGCCGTAGACATGATATCTGGCCGTGAATTGCGGAGCGAATCGGTCGAAAGCGTGGGCCGTATTGCCCATGCCTGCCAGGAACACCATCGGCCTTCCGGTTCCGCCCCAATCGAGCACCGCAAGCTTGACGTCTTTGTCGACGGAAACAAACTGTACGGTATGAGAAGAAGAGTCGGTCTGATCCTGCGCGTGCGATGGGTTTGCAGATAGGGCAATAAGAGTAAGAAGGCACAGCATCCTGTTCTTCACGTGTGATCTCCCTTCGTCTATCAATGTTTTGCGATGGAAGCAGTGGCGAGCGTCCTGACGAGGCCCATCGTCTCGATTGCGGAGGGAGGAACGATTGC
>DASRRN010000502.1:0-15918 GCA_035695685.1 Acidobacteriaceae bacterium
CGGCGAAGGCGCTGCCGGCGCCGTCTGGGCAATCCGATCGCCGTCGCTTTCGGTTTTCGCGCTGGTGTGAAACAGGTGTGGCAGGCCGACAGCGGCGGCCGCCACAATGACCAGGACCGCGAGCGCCCCCACGGTGATCCAGGCGCCGCGATGCCCCGAAGAAGGCCCTGCATACGCCGCAACCGGAGCGGCGGCAAAACCTGGGTCCGCAGACGGAGCAGCACCAGCGGCGGAACCAGCATAGGAACCAGGAACCACCACCGGGGTAAACGTAACCTCCGTGTTCGGGGTCTCGTTCTGCGCCGCTATCTGCCGCAGAGCATTACTGACAGCCTGGGCGTTCTGGAAGCGATTGGCCGGATCTTTCGCGAGCGCGCACAGGATGAGGTCGCTCAGTGCCGGAGGCAATTGTTGATTGAGTTCCACCGGCGGCTGGGGGGCAACGTTACACTGCTGGTTCAGAATGCCGTAAGCGGAATCGGCTACAAAGGGCCTGCGCCCGGCGAAGAGTTCGTACATCATCACGCCGACAGAATAAATATCGGAACGTGCATCGACAGTCCCGCCGCGCACCTGCTCCGGAGACATATAGTACATCGATCCCATAGTGGTGCCGGGACGAGTGAGATCCTGCTCCACACGCGACTTGGCGATGCCAAAATCCATCAGCTTCACCACCCCGTGCGAGGTAACCATGATGTTGGCGGGTTTGATGTCACGATGGACAACGCCGCGGCCATGCGCGTAGCTCAGCGCGCCCAGTACCTGCTGCATGTAGTTGATGATGTCGCTCTGAGGAATGGGGCCTTGCTTTGCGCGTTGTTCGAGGGTGAAGCCTTCCACAAACTCCATCATCATGACTAATTGGTTGTCGACCTGGAAGGCGGTATGCAACTGGGCGATGTTCGGGTGATCGAAACTCGCGAGCATGCGGATCTCGCTGATAAACCGCACTGCCAGGTCCGGTTCGGCAACCAGATCAGGGAGAAGTACCTTCATCGCCTCGGTGCGGTCCGAAATCACATTGCGGACCCGGTAGACGCGTCCCATGCCGCCTACCCCCAGCATGCTGACGATCTCGTAGTCGCCGACCCGTTGACCTATCTCGAAAGCCATAAGGTCACCTCCAATCGCTCGCCCTCCGAAGGATGGTGCGGCTAGGGCGTCTTTCGTATCATGGGGACCAATAAAGCCATCCATACTATAGGCTTGGCCGCTTGCGACAGACAAGAATATCCTCTACAACCTTTGCATAAAGGGAACCGAAACTGTCCCCGTTGCAAGGTATGTATCCAGTTAATAACTCATGTGAAATCACGTCCGGACCTGCACTCCTAATGACACAGAGGGAGAGTGGGTTTCCAGTGCGGATCGGTTGCATGGATCCCAGGTCTCAAAAGCGAGACCTGGGGCACCCTTCGATTGTTTCCGACGCGGCGAACTGAGTAGGAGGGAGATAACGGAGGGAGCAGATTACCGCCAGGAGCCTCTGCGGAAACGTATGACCTTTTTAGCAGCGGCCGCTTCCGCTGCCAGAGCGCGCAATTCCTCCTGCGCCGGCGCAGGGGCTAACTCAAGCCACTCCATCGTTTCCTTAAGGAGCGCTTCGGCACCCACACTGTCGTCCTGGCCGAGTAACTCGCGGGCCGCGCCAATGGCAGAAGAGGCCTTCTCTCCATATACCTGATCGCACCGGCGGCGCAACTGCTTTTTCGTGGCCTCCTGTGAGTTAGGAACGTCCGAACTTGCCGGAGTGTTGAGTGCCCGCTTGAGATCTGCCACACCCTGGGGCGTTCCCATCTGCGCATAGCAGCGCCCGGTCAAGCCGGCGAAGTCTGCTTCCGCCTCCTGGAGCTTCCTGGCGCGGCCCAATGCCTGATCTATACGTGGCAGCCGCTTCACCCCAGGCGACTGCTCCTCCAGAAGGGCCACCGCCTCAACAAACAACTCCATGCGGGTCAGATTCTCTGCCCGTTCCAGCGCAGCATCTGCTCTTTGTTCGGTTGCCAGGTGCTTCTGGTTAGCCTCGTCCAGTTGGCGATGCAAAACGGGCTCATCCACCTGGCGAAGCGCGCGGCGGAGCAGTTGCACCGCATCGTCGTAATCTTCCTCATCGATGAAACGTTTCGCCTGGCTATACGTGCGCTCGAGAAGTTCCTGCGAGATACGTTGGGAGGCGGTGGATTTTGCCAGCTCGAGCAGGCCGTCCACCTCATACGAGGAATAACCCTCTGCCTTGCAGCGCTCCAGAATTTTTACTGCTTCGAGATAGAGGCGATCATCGATGGCCTGACGAGCCTGGCCCAGCCGCTGTGCCAGCATCTGCTCCCGTGCCTGCCGCGCAATGCGGTCAGAGAGTGCAGACTCCAGACCGAACAATTGCTCATTGCCAGGGACGCGGATCAAAGCGGAGCGTATGCGGCCGACGGCTTCTTCCGGACTGAGCTCGGCGGAGCTTTTACAAACGTCCCGTACGAACAGCTCGTCTTCCAGTTGTTTAATGCGGGGCTCAAGATTCAGCCTGAGGCGGAGAAGCGAAGGGTCATTGGGAAATTCCTTGAGCGCCGCGGCCAATTCCGTGGAGACCGAACGCAGCTTTTCCACGGTGGTGCTCAGTGCTGCCTTCTCTTCCAGCCGGCGCACAATCGATTTTCGTTTCTCTTCGGTCAACGCCGCGGTCAGTTCATCTTTCGCGCGCAGCACTTCCGCGTTGTCGGGAGCAATCGTCCCGGCTTTATCCAGCAACACAAAAGCCTCTTCGTACTCACGCGCCGACAGACGTTCCCGGGCAGACGCCATCACGGTCCGAAGCTCTTCTCTAAGGCGCTTCTCCTCTATTTCCTGCTCTAACAATCGACAGAGCGCCAAGACCTGCGAATTGTGCGGATCGAGCCTCTGCGCGGTGGCCGCACGCGCCTGGGCACGAGTGAGCTCGCCCACCTTTCTCGCGCTCGCACTCTCGGCCAAAAGCTGAGAAACCTTCTCCTGGGTTTGCTTACCTTCCACCACGGATTTGCGCAGAGCCACCAGGGCGTCATTCGCAGGACTCAGGCCAAGCGCTTCGTCACACAACGCGAGCGCACGATCCCATTCACGCTCAGCCGTTGCCTGCTGCGCCAGCCGCGCCAGTTCCTGCGCTTTGCGTTCCTTTTCCTGTTGAGTTAAGCGTTGATCCACGACCGACAACAGACGCTTACCGCCTACGTGCTGAGGGTCCAAACGCAGGAGCTGGCGCAGGGCGTTCTGGGCGGCCAGAAAATCGCGGTCATTGACATGCTTTTCCGCCTGAGCCAGCGATTCGGCTACATGGGCGCGGGTGATGCCTTCGGTCACCTCGTGCAGATCCATAGCCAGATCATCAGCATTCCCATACCGGTCCATCGGGGACTTGGCCAAGGCACGGGCAACGATCGCGTCCAGAGCGGCCGGGCAATTCTCTATTAGCCCGGAGGGAGCAGGCGGATGGGAGCGCATGATCTGGTCAATCACCGCGGGATATTCGGCATCGAACGGTAACCTTCCCGTGAGCAGGAGGTATAAAAGCACGCCGGCGGAGAAAATGTCTGACCGGCCATCAATGGGCGATCCCCCGAACCGTTCGGGGGCCATGTAGGATGGAGTACCGACCAGAGAACCTGTACCCGTAAGATTGGTGTCTACGCGGGTTTCATCGCGGGCAATCCCGAAGTCGAGCAACTTCACCGTCCCATCCCCGCGGACGATGACGTTTGCCGGCTTGATATCCCGGTGGATCACGCCATTGCGGTGAGCGTACGCCAGCGCAAGGCAAATCTGCTCCACCACACTAAGTGCATGCTCCAGTTGGAGGCGTTGGCGCTTGATGGCTTTGTCAAGGGGTTCGCCCTCGACATATTCCATTACGATGTAAGGCTCGCCATCCTGATCGCCGGCGTCATAGACGATCACGATGTTGTTATGGCGCAGAGCTCCCGTCTGGCTTGCCTCACGGTAAAACCGCTGCAGCATTTCCGGATTGCCGCTGAAGCTCTCGGTCAACATCTTGATGGCAACGACGCGCCCCAAGCGTGAGTCACGGGCGCGGTAAACAACGCCCATCCCCCCGCGTCCGAGAACGTCGAGGATATCGTATTTGCCGATCTTCTCTGGCTTCTGCGTGTTCAAATGTCTTTCCAGTCATTGAGCCACCCACCGAGTTCCATCGACTGGCTGAGTGCGGTGCACGAATCATGACTTCGGCGATTCACCGTAGGCCCTGAAGTTATAGTTGTCCAACAGAAATTTCTGCGCCCTTTTCCTCTCCGGCGTAGCCTGGCTCGCCGTGGAGTTGAGATAAAGCATATACAACTCGGCGGCTCCGTCATTGTCGGCTTCGCTCGCCTTGCGGTCCGCTGTCTGCAGGATGAGGGGAGGCAGGCCAATAATCTTTTCCTTGGCTTGTGTCAGCAGGCGATCACGAGCCGAATATTCGACTCTTTCGAGAAACTGTGTTTCGCTGGGAACCTCACCTTCCGAACGTACTCCCATGGTGTCGTCTGCCTTCACGTTTTCGAGTACGGTAAAGGGCTTCTCCTGGGTTTCATTAATCTGGACATTGGGGACAATGACGTTTTCGGTGGTGTCTTGAATGACGAACCCGAGCTCGACGGTCGCCTTGAGATGGTTGATCTGCTCGGTGTAGGTATAGGGCCGCTCAATCACG
The DNA here is from genome assembly GCA_035695685.1 of Acidobacteriaceae bacterium. Classification (GTDB taxonomy): domain Bacteria; phylum Acidobacteriota; class Terriglobia; order Terriglobales; family Acidobacteriaceae; genus PALSA-350. Next base: position 4,682 of record DASRRN010000502.1, read on the forward strand.
ACATGGCGAAATTTTTGCAAAGAGTCGAGCTTGATGCGCGTCGCCTCTACTTTCTTTTGTGCTTCGGCTGCTTGCCTCTTTGCGTCCTCAATTGCACCCTTCTTGCCGCGTACCTCGGCTCCTTCCAGAGCCCGTTGATCGGTCTGCAGAGCAAGATTGGCGCTCTCATATTCACGATCGGCCGCGTTCCAGTCGTCATTGACCTGGTCTTGTTCGCCGGAACGGTATTTTGACTCCTTGGCTGTCCGCTCAACCGAATCCGAATGTGTGTTTTGCAGCACATCGCCAACCAGGAGAAAATTCGGCTTCACCGGGGTGGTTTCATTGGGACGGACCACTTTGATGTTGAGACTGGAAGACTCCAGGCCGGCAGCCAGGGAGTCAGTGAGCTGCGAAGCGAAATCAACCGCTTCCATGCGCGAAGTCCGGTCACGGAAGGTAACCCGCAGCGATAACCTGGATCGAAGCTGGTGCGCCGGATTGGCGAGCGTCATGGCATCGTGAATCGCGCTCGCATCGGTGCGGTTGTACTGCAATGCCTCTTCAAGGTAGGCCCAACCAACATTGGCGCCGGTTCCGTCGGGACGATCGAGGTAGTGCTTCGCTTGCGCCAGATAGTAATCGCTCAAGCGGCCGCCGAGGATGGCGATCCGGTCCTCAATACCAGGGTCGTTGGTCAGTGCGTGGCAACGGCTCAGGAGATAGTAAGCCCGCTGGATTCCCTGCTCATTGGCTACTCCTTTAACAGGAGTATTGATGCGTTCGAGGTCCTTCGCCCTTAGCGAAGCTGCCTGGACGTAGCGATCCTTCAATGAATCGAGCCGCTCCGCCACCGCTTTCTGCTGGGACGGCGTCAAATCCGCCAGAACCTCGTAGGCCTTGACGAAATCTTTGTCGTCTTCCGCGGAGGCGCTCATGGTGGAAGCTGAGGTGATCGCCGCCTTATCGGTGGTTTCCTGCAGTTGCTGCTGTGCGTTCCGCAGCAGCTCGGCTATTTCCGGAGTTGACTCTATTACCGCTGCCTTTTGAAATTCATCCACTTCGCCTTGAAAATCACTTTTCCCCGCATCCTTCTTACCTTGCTCGACATGATAGGAGTAGAGGGCGTGGAGCGAATCCTGAACCTTCGGATATTCGGTCGCGAACCCACAGAGCGGCTTGATCGCTTCATAAGCCTCGTCCGGACGGCGTGCAGATAGCTTATTAGCGAAGTCGACCAGGTGATGATCGAGATTGGTTCTTTCCTGAACGCAGGCGTGGCTAAGGGAAGCCGTCTCCGCGGACTTGGGATCCAGACCCAAGGTAAGTTGGGAAATCTTCTCCGCAGCAAGCAGGTGGGGATAGCCGCCGGCTTGTTTTGCCAGCGCATCCCGATACAGAGCGATTTCGCCCAGGCCCTTGCTATTGAGGTTCTTGGTCTCCCCGTTAATTCCTTTCGCCAAGGCCTCGGTTACGTCGTTGCTCAGTGCGCTGGCCATGGCTGCGTCCAGCGCAACCTCAGCCGCCTGCAGTTTGCCGTAGTTGGGCTTATTATCCTTCAGCGACGCCTGGTAAGCGGCCAGGTCCGATTGTCCATCCCGAACGTAGAGCACTGCCAGGGCAGCTTTCGCTTCGCCAGAGTGGGGACCGGCGGGATATTTGCCCAAATAAGCCTTCCAGCCCGCAATGTTGGCAGAACTCTGCGCCAAAAGAAACTCGGCCAATTCCGTGTCCAGGGTGGATACAAACACAATCTTCACCCCGGGAACGACGCGGGGAATGGTATCTGTGGAGCTGATCGACTTCCCGACAATCTGCCCCTGCAAGTCGGTCTTATCGGCCAGTTCGGAGGGGGTTGCTCCTTCATCCTTCTCCAACTTCAAGTTGGCCGGGACCACGCACTCGGGTGCTCCCCCGCGGGTGAGGAGAAGCATTCCATCCTTGGCCCGCTCCAGCGACATGCCGGGGGCCAAGGTTATCTTGGGAAGTTTTCCGTAACTATTCTTGCCAATGGACTGCACGCCGGTGCAGATATGAACTTCGTTTTTTGCATTCAGAGTGAAGCCGGAAATCTGAACGTACCCATGCGCATCGCCGGTTGGATACACCTCGATGGCTGACAACTCCGGCGTTTTTGCGAAGGCCGAACCTGGCAAGAGACCGAGGAGCACAACCGCGACCGAAGTGCGGCAAAATGGTACCCAACCAACAAAATACCTTGACGACGCCATACTTCCTCGGCATAGATTTGCTTATCGCATGAGGAGGCTGCGACCAAAGGGGGATTTACTTAGTGGCTAACCGGGGGAACGACTCAGAAGCTATCATCTCCCACATTCCGTTTGCAACCAAACTTCTCAAGCACCTTTCCTTTCCCCGGCTTTCGTCTTGAAGGCGAGGCGGTAAGGCCTTAATACCTATGCAAAATGTCACGGCCCATGGCCGAACCGCCAAAGACCACTTCGAGCTGGTCATACGCCTGCAGCAGGCCAAGAGCCGCCCTCCGTCGGACGCTACGCTGCGTTTGCGGGCGCAGGCACTGGTCAAAGACATCCTGATGAGCAGGTTGGAGGTGGATGCTGAGATAAATGCACAGGAATATGTACATACTCAGGGATTTGACGATTTGGGGAAGGCTCTGGCCGCCAGCCGGGCCCTGCAGGTTGCCTTCGAAGGCTTCCGCACCGTGGTTCCGGCCGCACGGCCTAACCTGTCGATGATTCTGGACTCGTGTGCGCCCGACGAGGCAGCGTCCAGCTACGCCCGGCTCTCGGTCGAGCAGAAGGAATTGCTGGACTCGGCAAAACCGTCCCAAGTGCTGATAACACAGGCGTTCTACGACAGAATCGCGCACTACCAGCCGGCTTTACGATCTTCGCCTCTGCGCGTGGGCATCTATGAATTTCTATGGACGAGTGAGCAGCGGCTGGACGAGCTGCAGGCCGAAGCGGAGTTCATGCCGACCCTGATCCAACCCACGCTTTCGGCCGCGCAGACCGTCACCGTCCCGCCAGCTAAGCCGCCGGTTAGGCCAACCGTCGAGCCCCGCTGGAAGGAACCAGAACCAGAACGGGCTGCGGTTCCACCGCCGCAGCCCGAAGCGGACGAGCCGGTGCCGACCAAATGGCTTTCGACTGCGAAAATTCTCGCCATCTGTAGTGCTGTTGTGATGCTGGTGGCTATTGGCTATTTGGTAAATTTGCGCGTTCTTGGTAACCGCACCAAGCCGGTGGTGCCGAGCAGCGTACAAGTAGAGCAACCGCCGGTTACGCCTAGACCGGAACCAGCTCCGACAGCACCCCCCAACACGAATCCTCTAACCGGACCCAAAGCTGACGTCGGACAGGCACCGACGACGCCGGTCCCCGTTAAGCCGCGAAAGGTTCCCGAGACAACCCAGGACGCTGCTGCATCGAGCTCACAAACCCCTCCGAAGCAGACAACGAAACCGCGCGGCTGCTCGATCGAAATCGACGAAATACCCGGCTTCCTGAGCCTGGCGGAGAACCACAGAAACAGGGGGAAATACGACCGCGCAATCTCCGAGTACAACGCGGTCCTTGCCTGCGAGCCAGGTAACCGGCAGGCCAAGGAGGGGCTGCGGAATGCACAAGACGCGGTGAGGCTTTCCCAGTAGCTACGTCTGGGACTAGCTTGGTCCAGCACATTGTCTGTTTGCATTTGGTTTAGTAAAACGAAGCGCGCCGAGACCGCCAGTCGCTACATTCTTGTTGCAGTTTCTGAGCCTGAGAAAGTGTCTTGGTGCGGCTTACCATTTGATCGACTCACTGACTGACTCACGTATCCTTGATCTCTGAAGGCTGTATCGGGTGAAGGAGGATGTGATGAGCTTCGTTGATGACCTGATGGGAATGATCCCGGAAGGGGAAATCCGCTGCAAAGAACTGCGGCGACGGCTTGCCGAAATTCAACCGGTCCCGCAGAAGCGTTCCGACGCGAACGGTGAGGACTACTTCGATCTGAAAGAAGAGTTGGATAAAGAGTCGGAGAGAGTACGACTCGTCGAGCAGAAGCTGAGAAACGTAGGGCGATGGCCAGCTCAGGTGGAGTGACGGACGCAGCAGGACAGCAGGATCAAGTGAGCTCAGGTCTATTGTGAGTCAGGCAGTAAGGCAGACACCTGATCCACTTGCTCTCCACGCTGGATTCTGACCGCCTGCCGCCGGATATGAACAACCGACTCGCTTTGGTCCGACAAGTCCTGCTCATCGGTTTGCTGAAACGTCTGCATGATGACGTGCTTCACATGGGGATGAACAAATGCCTGAAGCTGATGTAGAGCGTTCCCGAGCGAGCGAGCCATGCCTTGATTATAGTCGCCTGCCCCAGGACGGTTCTTGGGGGAACAACGTTCAGCCATCAGGGCTTTGCTAGACTCGATTAATTGCGCGGATTCCCAACGATTTTCTGCCCAGTTCGGGGGAACCACCAATAGGCCGTTGGCACGAAGTAGAAGAACATCCATCCGGTCGCAAACAGTCTTAGCTCTGCCCCCTTTACCTCGTAAAACTCCGACTGGGTAAGAGTTTTCACTATTTTCCCGTGATCGTCGAGCACATATTCTCCGTTCTTGATTTTGGGGGCGGACGCATGACTTTGCGTTAAGAACAGAGCAAAGTGAACCACGAAGAACAGCCCGAGCAATTTGATGCCAGGAACGACCCATTTTGGCATCCCTCGCGCGAACCCCTTCCAGAAGAAGGTTCTCTGCCTAACCGTGGAGTAGTTAACTACGTACATCGGCAGTAGAAGTAGGATTATCCCAAGGTGGAGCACAATCGCCCACCGGGCAATGCCATCCATTGTCGCCCCACGGTAGCTAGCGATGTAGATCACAATGCTTGCGAGGAGTCCACAGGCAGAAACGGTTGCAAGACTCCTGCGAACAGCCTGGATCATAGTCCAGTTGTACTCCGAATCATCCCGATTGAGCCATCAAACACTTGGAGGACAGGGCGAAGATCTCGCAGGTTACGTTTGAGCTGCAGCCGTTCCTTGACGCGGTTAAGCTCACGGTCACGCACGACCATTTGGATGAGAAGGGATTGCGCAGTATCGGCGAAGGCTGGCCAGCAATTCTGTCGAGCAACACGCCGCACTCTCTGCTAACTCACCAATCGAGTAAAATGCTCTTTTTGTTAAAATGCTCTCTTTGTTGACTTACTGGTGAAACAACCTGGTGAGCAAATTGATGAATGACAAGCCGGCGAATGAACATCAGACCGTCTCGCTCAACCGGCGTCAGTTCGTAGCGACCACGGCTGCCGCTGCGATGGGCGTTGCCGTCAAAGGGATTGCTCAGACTGGAGCTCCTGCCCCGCGTGGAGTTTTCCTGGTGCCGAACTTTCATCCCGCCAGTTGTGGCTGGCTCACAACCTTCTCGCGGGAGAGGGTTTACTGTGCAAATAGCTATTTGGATCACCTGGATCGCGTCCGCGACGACCCGCACTACGCCTTTGTCATGTCGGAAGTAAACAACTTTATTGCCATCATGAATTTTCAGCACGAGCGAATCCCTGAGCTGAAGCAGCGGATCCAGGAGAAGCGCGTCGAATTAGTGAATGGCTTCTTCCTGGAATCTACGATCAATCTCTCGGGTGGGGAAGCATTGGTGCGGCTAGGAATTGAAGGCCTGCGCTGGTACGAGAAAGTTGTTGGAGCCCGGCCGAAGTACGCGTGGACGATCGACGTTTGCGGTACACACGATCAGATGGCCCAGATTGCTTCGGGACTTGGATTCGATGCCATGATCTATACGCGATCCAATCCCACCGGCAAGACGATTTATTGGTCTGTTTCACCCGATGGTTCCCGGATCGTCACGCTTTGTCCGGGAGGCTACAGCGAGGAAAACGCGATCTTCAAGACGACTGGGTCCTTGACCGCTGAGCAACTGGGGGCCTTGGAGAAGTCTTTCGAAAAGCGGGAGCCGTCGACGCCCGAAGGAGCGCCCATCCTGGTTCTGGCGGGTTCGGGAGACTACTCCTTAGCTCCGGTTTACAGAACATACCCTGGAGAACTCCTGGAGCAATGGAACAAAGCCGGTATGCAACGGCAGATAAGGTTCTCGACGTTGAGTGACTATGTCGATCCAATTCTTCCGCGTATCCAATCCGGAAGCATTCAGATCCCTACGTTCTACGGCGGGACGGCCTATGCTTTCGACGCCTTCTGGATTGAGAGCAACGAAGTAAAGACCAGGTACCGCAGCAACGAACAGGCTCTTCAGGCGGCGGAGATGCTGGCTACCATCGCCAGCCTGAAAGCCCGGTACGACTATCCAGTCAAAGCTCTGCGGGATTGCTGGATACTTATGTGCCTGAACATGGATCGCAATACTCTTTGGGGATCCGCCGGCGGCATGGTCTTTGTGAGCGAGAACTCGTGGGATGTGCAAGACCGGTTCAACTGGGTCAAAACAACAACGGACCATTCGCTTGAGACTGCGGGTCAGGCCCTTCTTCCAGAAGGCAAAGACATTGGCCTCTTCAATCCCCTCAATTGGAAGCGCAAAGATCCGGTGGCCTTACGGCTGCCCCCCGGAACAACTTTGGACGGAGTCGCAAGCGAAGCGCTTCCGGATGGCTCAGTGCTCTGTCAGGTGGAGATACCCTCCGTTGCCCTTGGTGGATGGAAACTGACGCGAAGGCCTGCCCAGGCGCCTGCGGTCCTTGAGCTGCCCGAAATCCTCGAGACGAATTATTACTCGATTCGTATCGATCGCAATACGGGCGCCCTGACCAGTCTCAAGTTGAAGAAGTCTGGTCGTGAGTTGTTAGCCGGACCTGCAAACGTCATTGTGGCTGAACGGCCTGCTAAGAAGGAAGCGGCTCCTGCTGACTTCATGGCGGCGCGCACGGCGCGCACGCGGCTTGCTACTTCGAGCGATCAGGCCTCAACCGTTCAGTTCAGCAAGGGACCGGTCGCCTACACCATTGAGGTCAAGGGAACGTTCCTTGGTGGGGGAGCCATACGCCGGCTTTGCCGCTTCCATCATGAGAGTCCCCGCATTGATTTTGAAACAGAACTCAATGACATTCCTACCTACACGATCGTGGTTTCAGAATTTCCTCTGGCGATGGATATTCTCGAAATACGGCGCGGCATCCCCTTTGGATTCTCGCACGGAGCCTGGACAACGCCCAATCCCAATTTGCATGGCTGGACTCGTGGAATCGTTCCCACGGTGCGGTGGATCGATTACTCTCTTGCGGGAGGAGGAGGCATTGCCATTTTCGATCGTGGTGTCACTGGCCGGGAAGTGGATGGGCGGACACCGATTATCTACCTGCTCAACGCCGAAGATGAATATCACGGATTCCCGAATTCCTGGTTGACTGGCAAAGGAACGCATGTGATGCCTTACTCGCTCTGGCCCCACGAGGAAGCCTGGGAGCAAGCCCGTATTCCCCACGCGGCATGGGAATATAACCGCGAACCGGTCGTGATTCCGGGCCGAGCCGAGACGAAAGTAGGTTCGTTTCTCGAGACCTCACAGAATCTAATTGTCGAAGCTCTGCGCTGTGAAGAAAATCATGTGGAGCTTCGCTTGGTCGAATGCTTCGGGCTACCTGGAACTGCCACAGTGCAACTGATGCTTCCTCATCGGAATGCAATGCTCACGGATCTGGTGGGAAACAAGCAGTCTGCGCTTCCAGGGTCATCGAAATACCAGTTTTCCATTCGAGCGCAACAGATTGTCACCATGCACTTCGAACTATCGACTACTTTGCCGGTCCCTGAGCCCATCCTGGAGTGGGATGCATTCGTGCCTCAGGCGAAACTGACGGCATTGCACAAGTATGATCCGCGTTTGAAGGGGCATCCGCCATTCGGCGATGGTGTTGACTTTTGATGCCGATCCTCCTCGATTGATGCCGGTCGTCCGATTAACGGCTACTCGTCCAAGTGCCAATTTCCAAGTGGCCAACCATCCAGGAGCAACGGCTAGCATTGCACGAAGCTCTGGGGGCAATTTCAAAGTCCCACTTCAGTCCCGCTTCCCCTCGTCCCGCTTCCCCGGACTAGTCCGGAGCCTTAGAGCTGTCTGCCCAGTAACTCTTTCTCGCGTCTACACGCAGACCCGGACGGTCCTTCAGGCGAACATCAATCGCATGGAGACCCGGACTATCCGCCTGCGGCGAGAAGCTGAGAGCGTACGTATTTGGAACCTGGTTCGAGATCGTGACCAGTCCACGCTCCAGACTGCGTGTGTTCTCAAACCTGAAGTATTCGCCTCCTGTGAGCAGGGCGACAGTCTTGGGAACATTGCGGTGCATCCCATCCAATGCCGCCATCGTCGCCATCTTGGCGGCGCGTAAAGGCGGCGCGAGCAGGCTTAGGCAATCGAAGGTCTGCATCGCGCGATTGTTGCCCTTGCCATCCGGGACCTGAACAGGATGCGTGTCTGATCCGTTGCTCTGATCCCGGGCGAAACATCCATGTTCCGGAGCGGGCGTTAAGTCCGAGTTGAACTCATCCTCCTCGTGCTTCATGTCAGCCCTGGTTGTGGAGAAGCCCAGACTGTAGAACGTTGTGTTGGTATCGTCGATGGCACGCAACGTAGATTCGAGGTTGCCCTGGCTGCCATGATCGAGCGTCTCGCTGATGCTGAGGATCGCTCGTCGATAGCTGATTGGCTGTCGGCGCAGCAGGTCGACGGCGAAGCCAAGGCTATCCAGGATGGCTGCTCCACCGTCGCCTGGCTGTAAATTTGCCATCACTTCCGTAACGTGCTCCAGGTCGGCGGTGAACTCAGCCTCGATGTGTGGCTCACTGTCGAATCGGACGACGGCCACATGGTGAGGAACAGCACCAACTATGGAATCGAGAAGCGGACCGAGCCTACGGTAGCTATCCAGACGCCGGCCGCCCGCGCCGCCAGTCTGCACAACGATCACCAATGCCAGCGGCTGGCTGTCAGTATCTTCTTGGAGCGAAAGTTTCTGCTCGATGCCGTCATCGGTAAGGATGAAGTCATTGGCAGTGAGGCCGAGGACCGGTTCTCCGCTAGCGGTCTTGATAAGCGTCGGCACCATGACGAGATTGGCACCGCGTCCCAGGAGAGGGGTGGAATCGGGGATGTTCTGTGCATGAGTGCAAGCGCCGCGGAGGTTTGCGACGGTGAGGATAACAAGCACCCGGAACATCGTTTGCACTCTCTGCTTAGCGGAGGTTTGCCGTAACGGAGATGGGTGACGCGACTGGCTACAGGGGTCCTGGCAATGAAGTAATGAAGAATCGCGGAGGGATCTGAACTCAAGACCGTGAGCGGGAAGATAACGACAGCACCAAACCCCACAGCGCATATCGGGAACCACCTGGGCGATTTGTCAAAAGACTTCGCCGACATGAAGCATTCTACAGTCCCTGTCCGGTCCCCTGCGTCTTTCAGATCCTGATAATGCTTTCCGTACACCTCCTCTTCTTTTAACCTTTGCATAAATCGCTCGTATGACAATGAATTTCGAGCACTTCCGTTGCCACGCATCAACTAACACGGTTTTTCATCACATTGCGGCAAGACCTATAACGAAAAGCCTATCGCTGACTACGATCTTCGTAGGAGTGTTATGGCGGCCTGCAGCCGCGATGGCGCAAAACGACGCCTATGGCGCGTAGACAATCGATTTCCCTCATTACGCACGATTGACATAAAGATCAGGCCGCAGAATCCGGAGTTACCGCCCGCTGGCAAGTGCAAAATCTTGACAGTCGTCACACCCTTATGGTTTCATTCCGTCGCACGCATTCTGAGACTCGTAACTTGCACGGAAAAAATTCGGGTCTTATGTATGTTGCCCTGCATTTAGTTCGTCGACTTCATCCCGAGGAGTTGCGCAACTGCAGAGTTTGCACTATTGACTCTGTAATACAAAACAGGCGAAAGATACGCCGAATGTCACTGTCGAAATCGGACCGAGCACGCGTCGTCCGATAGTGCACGCTGGTTTGTGGAACTTTATGGAGGCGCCGTGATTTCACACAAATTCTGGTTTCGAATCCTCGCAACTGTGCTGTTGCTCGGCTGTTGCTTTACTGCCCGCGGGCAGTCCACCTTCGGTTCAATTTCAGGGACGGTCAAAGACGCCACGGGCGCCGCTGTCCCGGACGCCCAGGTGACGCTGACCAGCACCGCCACGGGTGCAAAAGAAACATTCAGTTCAGATCAAAGCGGATTATATTCCTTCGTCAACGTGAATCCCGGTGAGTACACCATTGATGTGGATAAGACCGGCTTCAAGCGCTTCCAGCGCGCCGCCTTTGACTTGCAGGTGCAACAAAGCGTCCGCATTGACGCTGTCATGGAGGTCGGCGCAAACACCCAGACCGTGGTAGTCACCGCGTTGGCTCCGCTGCTGCAGACCGATAATGCGTCGCTTGGCCAAGTCATCGACGAACGCAAGACCAACGAAACTCCTTTGAATGGCCGCAACGTTTTCAACCTCATCACGTTATCTCCCGCTGCCATCGCGCAGGGTGGTTCCGGCGGTTCGCAGGTGGGCCAGAATCCGTTCAGTTGGGGCAACTACCAGGTGGGCGGCTCGTTCGGCAACGAGAGCGCCGAGTACGTCGACGGGCAGCCCGTGAACATTGGTTACATCAATTTGCCCATTCTGATTCCTGACCAGGACGCCATATCCGAGTTCAAGGTGCAGTACAACAACCTCGGCCCGGAATGGGGCAGGTTCTCCGGCGGCATTGTCAACCTGAGCACCAAGGGAGGAACGAACACCTTCCACGGCGAAGCGTACGAATATCTCCGCAATAAGGTCCTGAATTCCCGGCCTTATTTTGTGGCGACCACTCCCCCCTATGTGCAGAATCAATTTGGCGGCACGTTTGGCGGCCCGGTGATCAAAGACAAGACGTTTTTCTTCTTTGCCTATGATGGGTACCGTCAGCGGGCGTCCTCAGTGGTTACTACCACAGTGCCCACTGTTGGAGAGAGGAGCGGCGCGTTTCCCGCGGACACTCCAATTTACGATCCGTTGAGCATCAGCGCGGCGTGTGTCGGAAACTCCACGGCCGCGAATTGCGGTCGTACACAATTTGCCAACAACATAGTTCCTACAGGTTCAATTAACTCGGCGGCTGCGCTTGAACTTAAGTACCTTCCGCTGCCGACCAACAGCGCCGAAAACAATAATTTCACTTCGGCCGCGCCCTCGGGCGGAAACACCAATCAATACGTCGCCCGTGTGGATCAAAATTTGACATCAACGCAGCATATTTTT